>CAKRVU010000193.1 GCA_934408835.1 uncultured Oscillospiraceae bacterium
ACTGTATCTTTTAAGATACTTTTGCCAAGAAGCCTCGCGTCGCCACTAGTGGGTCTTGTTAGACCGAGGAGCATTTTAATTGTGGTCGTTTTTCCAGCGCCGTTGACGCCGAGCAGCGAAAACAGCTCTCCCTGTTCTACCGTTAGATTAAGGTTGTCGACAGCGGTGAAATCCTTGTACTTTTTTGTCAACCCATTTGTTTTGATTGCTTCCATTTATTCGTCCCCCTCCATATTTTTTATTTCAGCAAACATCAGAACTAATAATGAATGATATCTATTGATCAACACTGCATTTTGATATCTGATGATTGACGTTTGTGAATGTAAATGTTTCAATTCTCTTTTTGAATCAAATTTTTTGATTGTGTTTTAAACGGTAAATAGTAAATGAGATTTTTTATGAATCTCATGGACAAAAATCAGCTGAGCTGCACATAAACTCATTTCTTCCCTCTCCAATATAGCGATGTTTCAAACCAATATATGCGTCTGTTAATACTTTACTAACAAAACGATCGTCCCAGTCCAAATAACAAGTTGCTATCATTGTCGCAATTCCGTGAACATATAACCACATTTCGATATGATACAAATAAGCCTCTTCTTCATCAATTCCTAAGTTATTTTGGATAAGCTCTATCATAGGTCTGATTTCTTCTCTGCTATCTTCTATTGTTTCATGAGAGCGATTACGCATAAAAAGCAACTTGAAAAACTCTTTTTCTTCTTTGGCAAAACAGATATATGCCATACCGCACGCTTTATATGGCGGGTATGGACTGTTTGACATACTTTCTTGCAAATAAACTTTATAAAAATGATTCACCGCTGTTAAAACTTCCTGTTGCAATTCTTCCATATTTTGAAACATTCCAAAAATGGGTTTGACGGAGCATCCAAGTTCTGCAGCCAATGCTCTAGCGGTCAACCCTGCCATCCCCTTTTTTCTTGTCACATTTAAAGCGGCGCTTATCATTTCATCTTTGGTAAATTTGAATTTAGGTGGCATCTACTCTCTCCTTTTCTAACGCAACTTTAGTTGTGCAACGTATGTTGTTTATTATAATCATAATTTTTAAATTGTCAATTCATTGAAATAATTTTTACAAAAAAACACAAAACGTTACATCTTACGCTTTCGTGTTTTATTAATTGTGATATAGATTCCTGACTTTTGAGTGCATCTCAAAATGTCTGTTCAGCTAATTTTTCCAATGCTCTGCAGAAAAAAATAAAACCCTTATCAAGAATGCAATTGCTTTAAAAGTAACATAAAACATTCTTGATAAGGATTTTTTACTCTCTATATATTTTGTACTGTACAAAACGAGTTACCGTTATGATTAATCAAAACCGTTGCGTCATTGATTGACTCTAACAAATTCCTCTGTCTTTTATACGCCAAATTTAGCGGTGCTCACCTTAATGCCGGGACCCATCGTTGAAGAAGTGACGCAGGACTTAATATACTGTCCCTTTGCTGCAGCAGGTCTAGCCTTTGCAATCGCGCTCATTAAGGCATCAAAATTTTCATTTAATTTTTCCGCACCAAAAGAAGCTTTTCCAATCGGACAATGGATAATATTGGTTTTGTCCAAACGATATTCAATTTTACCAGCTTTCGCTTCCCGTACCGCTTTGGCAACATCTGGTGACACTGTTCCGGCTTTTGGATTTGGCATAAGACCACGAGGTCCTAAAATTTTACCAAGACGCCCAACCAAAGCCATCATGTCCGGAGAAGCAATGACAACATCGAAATCCATAAAGTTTTCTTTCTGGATTTTCTGTACGTACTCTTCGCCACCGGCGTAATCCGCACCAGCTTCTTCAGCCGCTTTGAGCTTATCACCTTTGGCAAATACCAAAACACGAACATCTTTTCCGGTTCCGTTCGGCAAAACAACCGCACCGCGAACCTGTTGATCTGCGTGCCTGGAATCAACGCCTAAACGGACATGAAGCTCGATCGTTTCATCAAATTTTGCCTTAGCGTTCTCCGATACAAGCGCAAAGGCTTCAGCAGCGTCATATACCTTGTTACGGTCAATTGCCTTCGCACTGTCAATATATTTTTTACCATGTTTCATAATTGTTCTTTTTCCTCCCTCATAAGTGGTTAATAGCGGAATTTTCCTCCCACCAGTGAGCCGTTAGTCGACAACGACGATACCCATAGAACGTGCAGTGCCCTCAATCATTTGCATTGCAGCTTCTATACTTCCGGCGTTTAAATCCGGCATTTTCTGTTCGGCAATCTGACGAACTTGATCTTTAGTAATATTTGCCACTTTGGTTTTGTTCGGGACGCCCGAACCGCTTTCGATTCCACAAGCCTTTTTGATCAATACCGCGGCCGGCGGTGTTTTAGTCACAAACGTAAAGGAACGGTCTGCATAAACAGTAATAACTACCGGAATGATCATTCCAGCGTCATTTTTAGTACGCTCGTTAAATTCCTTTGTAAACGACATGATATTAACGCCGTGCTGTCCGAGTGCCGGACCAACCGGCGGAGCTGGTGTTGCTTTTCCAGCGGGAATTTGCAGCTTAATAAAGCCTACTACCTTTTGAGCCATTTGTATATTGCACCTCCAAAATTGTGGTATCGCGGAATGAATCAATCATTTTCATTCCTCCCACACCAGGAACCAAAATCGTTCCCTAAAACACATTCTGTCTATTTCGATGAGTCGGTAAGCAATCCAACCTGTCTAAGTTCCAAGTCAACTGGAGTATCCCTGCCC
>CAKRVU010000194.1 GCA_934408835.1 uncultured Oscillospiraceae bacterium
GTATTGAGACGGATCCATCGGCCAAAAGGAATTAAACAGAATCATATGCCCCGTACTACTGATTGGCAGCCATTCTGTAATTCCCTGAATTACCCCTAAAATAACCGCCTTTACTATTTCAATGATAACCATAAGCAAAAACCTCTCAGTGTGACGAAATCATTCCACTTCGAATAGAACAAATCGCCCTGTTTTGTAAACTGCATTTTCACGCAAACTAACTCGGTTTCCAACAATCTCCTATTTTACCGCTTCGCTAACCGATGGAAAATGACGATTTTTTTAATCCGATTCATTTACAACCGTTCAATATCTCATCAATGATATCTTCTCGGACATATCCGCTGCAAAACATCATGTTTGCGCTTCTAACAATGTATTATAACAGACCAAACCAGATATTACAAGTCAAAAGGATACTGTAATTATTTTTGATAAAAAATTTGAATGAAATTCAAAAATGGGATTCTCTTTTTGAAATGTTATGGTATAATGAAAAGGAATGCAACTAGGACAGACCCCGTTTTACGCGCCCTCCGTCAAACAGTCTGAATTATCCAAACTATATTCTTACTGTAAATTTCCCAACTAAACCCCCATGAATTCAATGAAAAAGCGGGGCTGACCTGATCATTTTGCCACACTCAACTTTTAACATAGCCGGAGGTTTCTTTATGAAGGAACAAGATGTACTAAATCTCGCGGTAGAAATCGGAGCTGATATGCTTCGATCAGGCGCCGAGGTTTATCGTGTTGAACAAAGCATTTCTTATATTTGTCGCGCTTATGGAATGACGCAAACTGATGTCTTTGTCATTCCATCCAGTATTGTCACAACAGTATGCAAAAACGAAAACTATTATACTAAGACTCGGCGAGTAGCCGAACGAGAAATCAATCTTGGAAAGCTTGACCGTCTCAACAGCCTTTCCCGCTATCTTTGTTCTTGCACTCCCGAGCGTGAAGAAGCCTATTCCAGGCTAAATGAGGTCAAAGAGGAACAAGGATTTCCCAGCTGGTTTTTAGTTCTTATTGTCGGTTTTGTCGGCTCTTCTTTGACAATGTTTTTCGGCGGCTCCCTAATAGACACGGCGCTGGCCTTCCCCATCGGCATAATCATGAAAATTATCTATAATATTATGGAAAAATATGAAGCAAACTTTCTGTTTCTTAATATCGTGGGCGGTTTTATCACGGCCGCAGGTGCCGAGCTGTTAGGCTACGCCGGTTTAACCCAAAATGTAGACGCCATTACCATTGGAATTTTAATGAATCTGGTGCCTGGTATCGCAATCACTAACGGAATGCGCGACATGATTGGAGGCGACTTTAACGCCGCCCTTCACCGATTTTTGGAAGCGCTTTTAATTGCTACTGGCATCGCACTGGGCGCATCGTTCGCGCTGCTAACTATACGATAAGGAGGGTGAAAATGAGTATACAAGATATTGTGATTCAGGTGGTTTCTTCCACCCTTGCTTCCTTTGCTTTTTCCATGGTTTTTCATATCCGCGGCATAAACACCCTGATTTCCAGCCTAGGTGGCGGATTAGGCTGGTTGGTATACTGCCTGCTGTCCTATGCTCTGCCATCAGATCTGATACGCTATTTAGCGGCTGGATTTGTCATATCTGTTTATTGTGAACTGATGGCGCGCATCCGCAAGTCTCCGGTCACTGTTTTTCTGGTAGTCGCTATTATTCCGCTGGTTCCCGGAGGCGGCGCTTATCACACAATGGAGTATCTCATTTTGGGGCAAAGTTCTCTAGCGGCATCCACAGGCATACATACCCTGGCAATTGCTGGTTGTATTGCCGTTGGGATCTTTACGGCTTCCTCGCTCATCCGCCTGATCCCATTAATGCGCCCCAAATACCGCCTGCATAAGGCTAAAGAATAATGAAAAGTATATTCACACAAGGAGTTTTTGCTATGACCTTTGAAACAACTGTTACCGTACGCTATGCCGAAACCGATCGAATGGGCATTGCACATCATTCTATTTACCCCGTCTGGCTAGAGGAGGCACGCACGCAATGGATGGCAAGTACGGGCATTCCTTATTCAAAAATGGAGGAGGCGGGTGTTATGCTTCCTTTGACCAGTTTAACTTGCCATTATCTTGGAAGCTGCACCTATGAAGACGTCCTTACGATCATCACCTACATTCGGTCTATGAGCGCTGCCCGTATTTCCTTTGGTTACGAAATTTCAAAAGACGGACAAAAGATCACCGAAGCGGTAACAGATCACGCCTGGGTCGATGCCAAAACGTTCCGTCCGATCTCCTTAAAAAAACGATTCCCCTCCATATATCGAATGTTAGAAACCGTCAAAGACGCAGAATAGCTGGTCATAATCCTATATTCCTGGTCCAACGCCTAAAGACACAGGCTTTCTGCTTTGCTTCAGCTACTCTATGCTTTTAACTCGTCGTCGCCCTTAACAATGATATTTGTACTACTTTACTTTTAACCCTTTAAGATGGTTCTGATATTCTTTCACGTTTAACTTATCTTACATAATAGCCCTTTGACCAGAAATCACAATTGCCAAATTTGCATTTTAGATTTGCGTGCTTATTAATTATCATAAACGCTCTTTCTCATTTTAAATATCCCATAAAACTCAAAACACTTATTTTTAACGGTACACTTATCAACATGTGTAGATGGTCTACTATTA
>CAKRVU010000195.1 GCA_934408835.1 uncultured Oscillospiraceae bacterium
AATCCAATCTGAGTCAGGTGCCGGAGGATTACATTCGCAAACAAACGCTGGTGGGCGCTGAACGGTATATTACACAGGAACTCAAGGAATATGAACAGAAAGTTCTTACCTCAAACGAACGCAGCATTTTACTGGAACAGGAGATTTTTGCGCACCTGCGTAAGCATGTAGCGGAACAACTGATTCCTATGCAAAACACGGCGGAATCGGTCGCTGTGTTAGATATATTATGCTCATTTGCTCAAATCGCACAAGAGCGCCGCTATGTTTGCCCTCAAATAACAACCGATGGCGAAATTGTCATCAAGGATGGTCGTCATCCGGTGGTGGAAGCGTTTATTGATCGTCCTTTTGTTCCCAACGACACTCAACTGAATCAAGCTGCCAATAAAATGATGATCATTACAGGACCTAATATGGCGGGCAAATCCACCTATATGAGACAGGTCGCCCTGATTGTTATTATGGCGCAGATAGGATGCTTTGTTCCGGCGTCTTTTGCAAAAATTTCGTTGGTGGACAAAATATTTACCCGAATCGGCGCTTCAGATAATCTGGCTGCCGGGCGTTCTACCTTTATGATAGAGATGAGCGAGGTGGCTGGAATTTTAAAGAACGCGACGACAAACAGCCTGGTTGTTTTGGACGAAATTGGGCGCGGCACCTCTACTTTTGACGGTATGAGCATCGCAAAGGCTGTGGCGGAGTATATCATCCGCAAGGAGACGCTGGGCTGTAAAACCATGTTTGCCACACATTATCATGAACTCACTTCGTTGGAACAGCAGCTTCCCGGGGTTGCCAATTATAATATCGCAGTCAAAAAACGGGGGGACGATATTACCTTTTTGAGAAAGATTGTTCCGGGAGGGGTAGACGACAGCTATGGAGTAGCCGTAGCGAAGCTAGCAGGTCTTCCGGAAGAGGTGATTTGTCGTGCAAATGAGATTTTACAGGAGCTGGAGAGCGGAGCTTCTGAAATCAAGCCACATGCGCAGCAAGAGGCTGTGACCGATATGCCGATTCAGGTGCAGATGGAGGAATCAAAAGAATATAAGGCGATTCAAAAGATCAAGGATATTTCGCCGGATACGTTAACTCCGATTGAAGCGATGAACACCTTGTTTGAGCTCAGAAAGATGGTAGAATAACAAAAAAGGAGAATGGATATGGCATCAGTTCGTTTGTTGGATCAATCTGTGTATGAATTGATTGCTGCCGGAGAAGTGATTGAACGACCTTCCTCTGTTGTAAAGGAATTGTTGGAAAACTCTATTGATGCTAAAGCCACCGCCATTGAAATTGAAATCAAGGGCGGCGGTAAGGATAAGATTCGGGTGACTGATAACGGGATTGGGATGTCTTTTGAAGATTGCAAAACTGCATTTCTTCGCCATGCTACCAGTAAGGTGTCCACACAAGAGGATTTGGATCAAATTTCAACACTGGGATTTCGAGGGGAAGCATTAGCGTCTGTCTGCGCGGTTTCCCGGGTGGAGCTGCTTTCTAAACAAAGAGATGTGACGTTAGGCGCACGGTATGTGATTGCCGGCGGGGAAGAGCTGATACATGAAGAAGCCGGAACTCCGGATGGAACTACCATCCTGATTCAAGATCTGTTTTTTAATGTGCCCGCCAGACTCAAATTTTTAAAGAGAGATACAACTGAAGGAAATGCCGTTGCGGACATTGTAGAAAAAATTGCAATCAGTCACCCTGAAATATCAATTACCTTTCGGAGAGAAGGAAAATTAGCGCTGCAAACCCCGGGTAACGGAAAACTCATTGATAGTATTTACGCCGTGTATGGCAAATCGTTTGCCGAGACGCTGATAGAGGCTTCTTATACACTGGATAAAATTACGGTTACAGGTTATATCAGCAAACCGATGGAATGCCGAGTCAACCGCAGTATGCAGCACTGTTTTATCAACGGAAGATATGTTAAGTCTAAAACTTGTGCCATTGCGCTGGAAGAAGGTTATAAAGGCTCTATTATGGTGGGAAAATTCCCCGCTTGTATTCTGTTTCTTTCTGTTCCGGCAAATACCATTGACGTCAATGTGCATCCATCGAAAATTGAGGTGCGTTTTTCTGACGAACAGGCAATTTTGCAGGCGGTATATACTGCGGTAAAACAAGCTATTACCAGGAATAGCAATCCGTCCGATTTGGAATCATTACCACAAAAGAAAAAACAGATTACCAATTATGCAGATGATCGGAATGTCGGTTTAGAACAGGTGCGTTTTTCCATGAGAAGTCCGTCAGCAGTTGTTTCTCAGGCAAAACCTCGTTTTTCATCACCTTGTTACTCCAATCCGAAACAGACAGCGTCGTCCCATTCATTTGTTTCCGGCGCGCCGGAGAGGAGAGAATTACAGCCTTCCAAGGAACCGGGTCAATCGGATTCTAACGACGCCAGATGCCGGATTATTTTAGAGGAACCTATGCCGCCATCGTCAGAGGCTTCGCCGCCAAAACCGAATAGGGAAGAACCCGAGTCGAAAGAGCTGTCAATTCGGATCATTGGAGAACTGTTTGAAACTTATATTTTGGCCGAGTCAGAAACTACATTTTATTTGATGGATAAACATGCCGCCCATGAACGCATGATTTATGAGGATATCCGAGCTACTTCGGGGGAACTGTCAAGGCAAATGCTACTGAAACCTATGA
>CAKRVU010000196.1 GCA_934408835.1 uncultured Oscillospiraceae bacterium
CGAAAGAGAAACGGTATTGCTTTCTGGTGCAAATCCAGCATGCAATTCAACAGCATCTATGCCAATCAGACGACAAAACAGTGCCGCATAGTGATTGATTAATCCCACTGCATGTTTCAAGTGTGGTCGCTCATCTATGTTGGGCATAGATACATAGACATAAGAGCGAGTGATGACGTTATGCCGAATCATTTGGAGCAATATCATCGACAGCCTAAATATACTCCGGTAGTCAAGTTCATACGGAGTTTCTATTTCTCTAATGTAACTCGGAATGTCATCATCTGATATTTTTGTGCTTCGAGTCAAATAATTGTATACTAAAGCATACACGTTTGCGTGAGGGTGTTTGCACATTATCTCACGCTTGATATTGTGAATGAAAAAGCCATTATCTGTATTTCCAATCCCGCAAGGGATATATATTGCATTTTCCCTTTCGATCAACGTAGGATTGACATAAAAACTATCAAAATCAAATCGTGTATGAATACTTTCCGGTACGGGTTCTGGCTTGTCAGCGATGGCCGGAGTAACTCCAGAATCAGGAGCAGACGTTGGCGTATTTTCCTGATTCTGGTTAATCAGATTATCAACCATTCGTTGTATCTCAGCTTGCTGATCTGCCTCTGCATCAACCAAGCCTTTCAACACTTCTGGCGTCAAGAAACTAATCCATTCACCTACTGCCCACTGCGCTTTGGACTCAACAATCGAATATGCTCGTGTCATCGCATTGACTACCTTGGCGCGTTCCAGATTACCAAACTTGGGATTTTGTCTGATTTCTCCAATAATGTTTGCGTGATAGGCATTCATAAGCAGATTGACCTTTGCCTTATCGTTTTCATAAACATCATTGAAAAGACTACGCATGCGATCCACCGAAAGAAGGAACGATGGATCACGCGCCAGAATGGCCTGTAGTTTCATATTGCTATACTCCAATCAACGGATAAGGTTATTTACCCTCTCCGTGTTCCTTGTCGATGCATTCAGGTTCGACTATTATTTCGTCACTAGCCTGAATGCAATCTTCGTTAGGTTCAATAGCCAGTGGTTCTTGGCTGGCCATTTCACCATTTTCCTTTTGATCCCAAACTTCTTCGTTTGAAGATGTTACAGCTGGATCATCATGTGCTTCAGATGTCGCCGCACAATCTGACTCATTCTCAACAATGGATGCATTTTCATCCTCCTCTTCGTATTTGGGCAGAACCATAGCAGAGGAATTCTGGTTGTAAGCATTCATGGCGAGATTAAGATCAATAGTTGCCTGTTCAAAACGCTTCAATGCATCCGAATAGGCTTTCTGAGCAGAAGAAACCGCCGCCTCCGCGCCATCCACTTTTTGTGCCGCCAATTCATAACTGGCCTTCGCCTTTTGCATAGCAGAAATCACATACTCTCGCGTTTCTGCTGCTAACACCACTTCACGTCCAAGCCTCTGTTGAGCATCTTTAGCTTTCGCGTACTCACACTGTGCCTTCAAAAGAGACAGGAAAGTATGTGAAATAGAGTCAGTGATAATCCCTGCAATGGACACATCATCACCACTACCTTTTCGCGAAAGTCCCGGCAAGAAATCTTCAACTTCTTTTGCGCCAACATCGGAACCATGCTCAACAAATATGGTCAAAATAGAGCGATACAGGTTGTGCAACTCTTCGCGATTAGCATAGGAATCATCTATGCCGTCTGTGCCAATGAACGTCGCTATCGGCTTCCTGTCTTTTTCAAGAAAGCAGTACCTAAACTCGTCAATAGCTTCCGAGTCACATATTGATGTTGTCACGTTGGACTGGCAATCATCGTCCCATGGAATAGGTTCCTGGACAGAACCGTCCGGCATAATACACACACATTTTCCATCACCAATCTGTAAACCAAACCAGTAATTGGCGGTTTCACAGACCGCGATGAGAGTCGTGCCGTATGCTTTTTCGGTTCCTTCTCCAGAAAGGTAACGCCTCTTGTATTTTCCAGCAACCTTCGCCAACTCTTCTGTCGAAAAAGGATATTGAGTAACATCATGTTCAACGCTACCATACCAATGAGCCAAGATGTTTTTTGCAAGCTGTTCCAAATGAGCTTCACTGGAAGCCGCAATGTCAATGGCATCCTGCTCGACGGTATATACAAATTCCCTAATGGAATGAATAGCTGCCTTAACCGCAAAGTAGGATCCATGCTCAGTGCGCGGATAATTATCGCTTCCATGTCCATCTGCAACAACTGCTATGGACATTATATCATCCGAGTAATGATCAGAGGCATCTTCACAAACCTTATCGACTTTTATGTGGTTATGTCCCTGCTTTGAAAAAGCAAAATCATAAAGAAGCATATGCGTTATGCCCTCCACGTCAATGTTTACCACTGATCCCAGCTAGGATCAATAGAAACATCAATCGAGCCCGAACCGTTCTCATTGGCCAGTTCATCCTTGACATCCTTAACGATCTGTGCAGAATCTTCTTCAGGAGTCGTCAGTACATCAGAGGTCTGCTTGCTATGACTCTGGAACTCAGATGCACGAACGCTCACCTTTCTGATCAATGCCTTGAGAGTGTGCTTGTCATGGACGGTAATGACGGATTCAGGAGTACCAGTAAACTTGCTAAGAACAGCCTTATCT
>CAKRVU010000197.1 GCA_934408835.1 uncultured Oscillospiraceae bacterium
GGAGGGTATCAGCGCAATGATAGTCGTGCTGAACTGCCATTGGGAATACCACTTGTGGAAAATAACGAGCAATTATATAAGTTAAATCAAATCTTGAAAGAGCGTGATGGACTACTAATTATTAAAATTCATCCAATGCAGGATATGAGTACGGTCCACATTGAAGAACAATCTAATATACGACTTCTAACGGGAACAAAGTGTAAGAAGCTTGGAATTGATAATTACGAGCTTCTAAAAGAGACGGATGCAATGATTAGTGATTATTCATCCGTGGCATTTGATTATCTTTTCTTGAATAAACCACTAGGATATACTTTTTCTGATTTGAATGAATATAAGAACGGATTAGTTGTGGATGATCCATCAGAATTGATGGCGGGGCCTATTATCAATGACTTTGAGCAGTTAAAGAATTTTGTTGGTGAAGTATTATTAGGTATAGATAAATATGAGTACAAGAGGGTGAAGCTAAGACAAAAATTATTTGAGTTTGATGATGGCAACGCATGTAGGAGATTGGTAAACCATATGGGATTAAAGAAATGAGGAATCAAGGTATATGAACATTGCAGTTTTAACGGCTGGTGGCATTGGCAGCAGAACACATCAAGACCTTCCAAAACAGTTTTTGACGGTTGAAAATAAACCAATTATTATCTATACGTTAGAAGCGTTTCAGCAACATCCAAGTATTGATGAAATATATGTGTCTTGCTTAGAGGGATGGAATGCTGTACTTGAAGCATATGCAAAGCAATTTAATATCACAAAACTCAAAAGAATTGTAATAGGTGGTGCGACAGGTCAGGAATCAATTTATAATGGTTTGAAAGCGATTAAGGAAGATAATGAAGAAACAAAAGATATTGTGGTGATAATCCATGATGGTAATAGACCTATGTTACCGCAGGATGTAATTACAGACAACCTCGTAAAACAAAAAAAATTTGGCTCTGCTGTTACAGTGATTCCGACTACAGAAGTTGTGTTCGTTTCAAAAGATGGTGTGGAATCTAATGCGGCGTTGAACAGGGAAGAACTTTGGAGAACTCAGACACCACATTCATACAAGTTTGATGAATTATGGACTGTTCATAATAAAGCGATTCGAGATGGTGTTACTAATATGGCAGCATCTTGTTCATTGATGCAGAAATATGGATATACCACCTATTTTTCAAAAGGTTCAGAAAAAAATATAAAAATTACAACGGTAGAGGATATTGAAATTTTCAAGGCATTATTAAGCGCAAAAAATGACGAGTGGATAAAAAAATGATGAATTTAAAGGAAGAAGAAATAAAATCAATAGCTGAGCTTCCATATAGTTGGGAAAAAATTAAGGATAAAACGATTTTGGTTTCAGGTGGAACAGGCTTTATCGGTACATCTCTCATTGAGCTTATCAAATATCGAAATCAAAAATATGGCGAAAACACAAAGGTGATTTCTCTTTCGAGAAGAGGAGGAACATCAAGCGAATATCTTGAGTGTATAAGGGCGGATGTTAAGCAACCGGTACAGTATGATGGAAAGATAGATTACATCATACATTTGGCTTCTAATACTCATCCAAAGCAATACGCGGAAGATCCTGTTGGAACAATAATGACAAATATATGTGGCTGCGATAATTTGCTGAAATTGGCAGTAGAGAAAAGGGCGCGGTTCCTTTTAGCGTCTAGCGTGGAAATATATGGGCAAGGTATGACAGTCCCTATGGATGAGAAATATTGCGGATACATTGATTGTAACCTTGCAAGATCTGGATATAATGAAGCCAAAAGAACTTGTGAGGCATTAACACAGTCTTACCGAAGTGCCTTTGGCGTTGATGCAGTAATTGCAAGATTTGCTAGAGTATTTGGGGCAGACAAAAAACATGATACAAAAGCTATGAGCCAATTTATGGATAAAGCAGTTCATGGAGAAAATATCATTCTGAAAAGTAAAGGCCAACAAAGGTATTCGTACTGTTATATTGCAGATGCTGTTAGCGGACTTTTTAAATTACTGTTGGATGGACAAGATGGTCAAGCCTATAATATTTCTGATGATGATGAAGGGCTAACACTAGGGGAATATGCTGAATATATAGCATCATTGGCCAATTTAAAAGTGCGTTATGAAATAGAGAACAATGAAAGTGTATCTAAAGCAACTTTTGCACTTCTGGACACCAAAAAGATAAAAAACATTGGATGGAAACCTCAATACAGTGTTAAGGATGGATTGAAAAGAACTTATATAATCAAAAAACAATTTGTTAATGAGGATTAGTTTAGTATGGCAAAATACTTTGGAACCGATGGCTTCCGTGGTGAAGCCGGAATTACATTAACAGCAGACCATGCATATAAAGTGGGTCGCTTTTTAGGCTGGTACTATAATATGCTCTGTGAGCGTAACGGTGATACCGAACCTGCTCGTATCGTCATCGGCAAGGATACTCGCCGCAGTTCCTATATGTTCGAGTATAGCCTGGTTGCTGGCCTGACCGCTTCTGGCGCAGATGCTTATCTGCTCCACGTCACTACGACCCCGTCTGTGGCGTATATCGCACGCGTAGATGACTTTGACTGCGGCATCATGATTTCTGCCAGTCACAATCCT
>CAKRVU010000198.1 GCA_934408835.1 uncultured Oscillospiraceae bacterium
TCAAGACGAATCTCGCATTTCTATAGTCAAAAATAACGCTCGAATTCCGTTCAACGATTGCAAATCCATTTAGCTGTGAAAGATAGTCAAAATGAAACAGGAGCGTCTTTGGACACGGTTTTTGAAGCGCCGTCAATAGCTTTACAACTCTCCTATGGAGCAGATCGTGATAGTTTTCATATGTCTTCTGTGCCGCATCTGCTTCTCTAATCGTTCTATCTGCTTTCATAAGTGCGTCCACACTTGTGCCGTTCCTCGTTATGCCATTGCTCGGTACGTACTGTACACCATCAACCCCGATTGCAGTGTTTATATGGTTAGCCGTTAACTGCGCGATTGCCTTATCATCCAGTTTAATTTCATTTCCGTTTGCGTCGCACAGAGCATCTGCAAGAATTCTTCTATTGTCCGTAAGCTCGCTCCAGTTTCTCACCATAATTTGAAGTAAATTTGCACTTGTCCATTGAGTCGGTATATCTCCACCATCAATAAACGACTTTGGATGTTTGGCAACATCAATGAAAAGCGCCTCATCGGCCTGAAAACGGGCAAACAGTACATACTGTCCCGGTTTTGCAAATCTGCCCTTCACTACAACAGGAGCAGCGTCCTCCTTCTTCGCAGATAGGTGCAGATGAACGATTCCATAAAGCATATTTTGATAATCCCGGCTACCGCCGCCGTAAAGCCCCCGCCCTTGAAAACAGTTGATATCCACACCTTCACATACCCATTGTTTCATTTTTTCCAGTGCGTCCCGCACGTTTTCAGGCAAATCTGGGAGTTTCTCCTTCAGTTCGTTAGATAGCTGCACTGTTCTTTTATACGGAGCAATATACTTCTCCAAAAAAGTATACAGTTTAACGAGCAGCATCTGCAAGTTGTCTTTTTCCTTATACCTGACACCGTATCTTTTCAGTTCATTGACCGCCCACATCCGAAGATCTTGCCTGAAATCGACATTTTCCATATCATCCCTTCCTTTTGAACTTGAAAAAATTGTATTTTTCTTCTACGTTCTCCCGCTTAAAGATATCAAAAGCAGTTGATACGCAGCTGTTGTTTTCATTTTCGCCCCGGATGACTCTTTCTATTATAGCTTGCAAGCAAAACAAAAGCAAAGGAGAAAACTATGGCAAGAATGATTGAAAAACAAAACCGTTTATTATGGTCCATCCTTTTCCGGTTATCCCTCGGTCGGCAATGTATCGGCGAATGAATCTGTTGAATTCTTTTGGGTGGAAGGCAGTTGGTGCTATATCCGCTATGCAGTTTCTGGTAAGAATAGCAAAAAGTGAGGCTATGTAGAAGACGATGCAGTCAATCACAACGGCGAAAATCCGCTGGTTGAAAATTCCGGCACGGGCGGCTTAAGGTATATCAGAGATGGCGGCACAACCTATACTGGACCCGGCGATTCTGGCTACCCGAGTGCTGGTTCCGTGGATGCAGGAGAAGCTGTAACATACACTGGCTATAAATACAACGGCTATGCGCTTATTGAATACAGCGTAAGTGGTTCTTCCAACAAAAAGCGTGCATGGTATTTGGCTGATGACATGACAACAACGCCTTCCGCCGCAAGCACAACGATTAAAGATCCGATTGATCCAAGTAAAAATTACACAAACGAAGACCATGAGGATTATGCCGTAAACAAGGGAACAGCCGTATATGCTATGTGTGATGGTGTTTTTACCGCGAAATACTGCGTTGGCTCCATGACTTCTCCAACAGGGACAGATGCCTATGTCAGCCTTGGTATTTGCGGAAATCTCGTTCCTGCTGCTCAATGGGAAACCGCAGATCACCGGAAGCCGCAAAAGATCCAGTATGGGCACCTCGATAGCCTGATGGGCTATAACCGGGACCCTCAATATACCGAAGCAATTTATGGCTCGACGGAGAGTGCGTGTGCGAATATCGAAAAGCACGCAATTGGTGAAAAGAATGTAAAATGTGGTGAGTTTCTGGGCTATAGCGGAAACACTGGCAATAGCACAGGTCCACACCTGCACATTAAATTAGTCTATTGATGTCATTGCAAATCCGAATCCGCTGACAAAGGCGCATTTCCGTTAAAAGCATATACAAACACATAATATCGTTCATCCTCGGCTGTCCCGGTACTCGCTGGGACAGCCACAGTATTTTCATTCAAAAGCATCACAAACTGTTCATCCATATCATCCAAAACGGCTCGTTCCAACTTCGTGCAGCTTCCGCTTTCACAGTCGATAAACGCAAGCGTTGTAAAGTGATCCTTTTCATCTGCATCAAAATACAGCGCCATGCACTGATTCAACTGAGTAATGTGAAAATATGCAGTATCTGGCGTTTCAAGATTTGGAACTGTAATTTCGCTGCCGTTCGGAATCTTGCGCAGATAAACACTTCCACCTTGCTCCACGCGCAGCGCATAAGTGTCACCTATCAGAAGGACGCGTTCGCTGACGCTGTCTTCTGCCATGAAGGGAAATGGGTCGTAGTCTGCCAGCAGAATTGTTTCGTCTTCTGTCTCAATCCGATAAAGATACGTTGTATACTTTCCTATATCGGGCTCTTCCACATCGTAAACCAGTTCCTCATCGCCCCGCCAGCGCACACGCGAAG
>CAKRVU010000199.1 GCA_934408835.1 uncultured Oscillospiraceae bacterium
TAGCAATATGTACTGTCCCCGTCAACACCAATCCCCTTCCACCTTCAGTATTTGATTTCTGCAGCCCAATAATCTGCACATAATTGTAGCACAATAAAACCTCGCTCCCAAATTATTGAAGGCGAGGTTTTAAAATTAATTTCGAAATGCAGATTTAAACTGTTCTCCCAAGTTAAAAAGCAGATTGTTTTCTTTTTCCTCGGCAAAATATGCGGTCAAGAACAATTGATAGTCAACTTTTATTGCTTCCTCGGTTGCTTCTCCATCTTTATGTTGCTGCAATACTTGATACTCTGGCATTTCTTGAATAAAAGAGAAGAATACATCAATATGAGCTGGGAGGGATAAGCCCCGCGCAGAATGCCATGATTGGATCATTTCGATTTTCTTAACGATATCATAGTTGTCTATGTCCTCGTTCAAATTATGATCAATAACAAGTAAGTTGCAAGTCCTTTTCTTGTTCCGCTTTGCAAAATCGAGGTTAATCTCAATATTGAAGTATTGCGTATCATCGACCCACCATCGTATTTTAGCTGCACGTTGATCAGGAATCACAAAATGCTCCAAATTGAAATTTGTGTTTCGTGAATACACCAAACGAATCCAATTTGTATTGGACTCAAAATTATCTGTTATGGTATAAATAGTTGCAAGCTCTTCGAATTTCGCACATGGATTAGGAACATATTCTTCTACAAGGGAATTACGCAAATTTTTTGCTGCAGACACAACATTTGTAATACGGTTTTCTGTGCCCTTCGCAGCGTCTCTCAAGGAATGATCAATGACGGATTTTGACTTTTTTCCTGAGTTTAAGGCAAAGAGAGACGCGTATACATACAAATTTGTTACAATCCGCCTCAGGCTATCATGTCGGATTTCCTGACGAAGTGTCTCATCTTTCGATAAATTGAAAATGAAGTATAAGAAAGGGAGCTTCTGATACAGCGATTTTTGTGGTATAAGAACCGAAGTTGCCATGGCTTTTAAAGCTAAATGATCATCAGTATTTCGGTATTCATAGCTATCTGGGCAAATGTCAACAAAGCGATATTGATTGCTTTGAAGATTTTCCAAAAATCGAATAACACTTTGACCGTAATATATCATTTCTTGCAGCAAAGTGTTAGTTGCATCCATTGTTTTCCCTTCTAAGTAATGACGTCCGTTAGGATTCAACTTTTTTGGCAAATCTGTGCCATCACGTTCGAGCAAAAACAAGTAGATATATTCACTAAGAGATTTTATCCCCAAAGCTCTAAACCCCACTGCACATTTCTTCAATTCGACCCATGTCTCGCGAAGATTTGAGTGAAACTCTGGAGCAAAAATTTCAAAACAATGACCTTTAAAAATATCCGCTGGATCTAACAATTGAGCTTTTTCGTTAATATCCAGAAAAATTTGCTCAATTGGTGTTGTAGGATGTTCATCATTAATCAAAACTAAAACTTCACTATTTAGAAGCTTGTCCTTAAAATCACGTGCTTGTTCAGGTGTTGCAAGAAAGCTTAGTGCAGAACCAATTTCCTCGTATGCTCTTTCAAAATCTGCCTTTTGAAAATAGATATCTGCAGTTTCCAAAACTCTGAGTTCTATGTTACCCTGAGTTTCATATAAAAAAGTGTTAACTGTATCATTCTCCAAAACAAATTCACCGTAGGGTTTCAATATATGTAGGAGGCTCTGTTGTTCAAGTGGGCTTCCGTGATAAAAATTATAAAGATATACCAATATCAAATAGCAGGTAGTAATTCGCTGCTGACCATCTGCTATTTCATGACATTCCACTGCCTCATCCAATATAATATTTCCAAGGAATTTGCGTTGCTTTCTGATGTCTGAAATTAGGGCGCTAATTTTCTCGTTTTCCCACTTGTATTCACGCTGATACAAAGGAATTCGTAAAAAGCGCTTCCCCACACAAAAATTCTTTTCGACATCTGTTTCTCCTGTATCTAACTTGAAGAAATTTCGAATTTTCGTCACAAATGCACGCATTGATATCCCACCTCACAGGTTTGTATTTACTCAGCAAAATAATCTGTATCCAATTTATAAAGCGAAAACGACTGAGCGATAGTTACGCCAACTCTGTATTTGACCAAAAGATCAGCCAAGAGTGCACCATCTATCAGCTTAATACTCTTTTGCTGTTGCTTTTCTACAAAAGAGAGGGCTTCTTTCGTAAAAGCGGATGTTGTAATAAATACGCCTTTTTGTACATGTTCCATCGCACCGATAAATGCCTGAATTTCTTTCCTTCCGACTTTGTTTGACGGATCATACCGTTTTGCCTGTATATAAATGAGATCCAAGCCTAACTTATCTTCGCTAATCACACCATCAATTCCACCGTCGTGAGATCGTCCGGTCACAACACCTGATGTCTTGTCTGCCCCGTATCCCATTCCAAGAAGTAAGTCCATAACGAGATGCTCAAAAAACGCCGGAGAATTATTCAATATACATTCAAAAATTTGCTGCCGTATACTCTGTAAATGCTCATGCAATGCAGCTTCTATTTTTTCTTCCGGCAACCATTCAGAACTATCTACTGTTTTTAGCAGGGTATGCATAGGAA
>CAKRVU010000200.1 GCA_934408835.1 uncultured Oscillospiraceae bacterium
AGCATGACGCCACTTTGGAAGCGCGATAGATCGGAGGTGTCCGATGAAGAATACAACAACTTTTATAAGGAAAAATTCTTTGATTTTTCTGACCCGTTGCTGGTGATTCGATCGACGACTGAGGGCGCTGCGACCTATACCGCGTTGCTGTTTCTCCCGGCACGTCTCCCAATGAACTACTATACCGCGGATTATCAAAAAGGCTTGTCCTTATATTCGGCCGGTGTGCTTATTATGGAACGCTGTGAGGCGTTGCTGCCGGATTACTTCGGCTTTTTCCGCGGACTGGTTGATTCCCAGGATTTATCCCTCAATATTTCGCGTGAAATGTTACAGCAAGATCGGCAGCTTCAGTTGATTTCCAAAAGCGTCGGCAAAAAAATCAAACGAGAGCTTCTTTCCCTGTTGGACAAAGATCGCGAAAAATACGAGACCTTTTTTGCTCAATTTGGCGCTCAATTAAAATACGGGTGCTATTCCCATTACGGAGCGCATAAAGATGAACTTCGGGATCTTCTCCTGTTTTCCTCCTCGTTTGAGGGAAAACCGGTTACCCTGAAGGAGTATCATAGTCGAATGAAAGAGGATCAGAAGGCGATTTACTACGCTTGCGGTCGCTCTGTATCCGCCTGCGCCTCTCTCCCGCAGACTGAGGCGTTACTGGAGAAAGGGTTTGAGATTCTGTATTTCACCGAAGAGGTGGACGAATTTGTAATTAAAACGCTTGCCGAGTATGAATCGGTGCCGTTTGTCAATGTGTCGGCTGGAGAAAACCCACTGGAGGACGAAGAGGAAAAGGAACGGATTTCCAAACTAGAAGAGGAGCACAAACCTCTGTTGGACGCTTTGACAAAGGCGCTGGAGGGGAAAGTGCAAAAAGTACGTCTTTCCTCTCGTTTAAAATCTCATCCGATTTGTTTAAGCGCTGAGGGCGAACTGTCCATCGAGATGGAAAAGGTTCTTAACGCAATGCCAACAGATGAAAAAGTGTCCGCCAACAAGGTGCTGGAGCTTAATCCGGAGCATTCGCTCTTTCAGCGCCTGTTGGATTTGCAGAAGTCGGATCCGGAATCCATTCCTGAATACGCTGGACTTCTTTATACGCAGGCGGCACTTATGGAGGGGATTCCGCCGGAGGATCCGGTTGCTTTTGCAGACGCTGTTTGCAAGCGCATTTAAGGCTTGTCTGGAAGCCATTTATCCGGGTTATTTCTAGACAGACGGGGGAGTTGCAGTCCGTTAATATGCGATGTCTTCCCGATAGAAAGGAGTTTATCTGTTATGTGGTTGGATCGATTGGAGCGAAAATTCCATCGTTTTGGGATTCCGCGCCTGATGCTTTATATTGTAATCGGCAATGCGATAGTTGCGCTTTTCGATATCCTACTCAGCCTAAAGGGAGGAATGACCCTTTCTTCCCTTCTGTTTTTCAGTCCGGCGCTTGTGTTGCAAGGGCAGGTTTGGAGGGTTCTCACCTTTGTTTTGGTACCGCCTGCTTCCGGCTCTCTCTTTTTCCTTCTAATTAGCCTCTACTTCTATTACTTTGTCGGTACAAGCTTGGAGCATGCCTGGGGGTCCTTTCGGTTTACATTCTATTACCTAATCGGTATGATAGGCAGTCTGATCGCTGGGTGTATTGCCGGAATTGGTACAGTGTTTTACCTCAATATGTCCCTCTTTTTTGCGTATGCCCTTCTTTTTCCAGAACAGCAGGTGCTTTTGTTTTTTTGTATCCCCATCAAAGTAAAGTATCTTGGTCTTTTGGATGCCGCCTTTTTCCTTTATCAGATCATTGTCAGCCCATGGGCGTACCGATTAGCTGCACTGATGGCTATTGTAAATTTTCTCATTTTCTTTGGGCCTTCCTGTGTAAATCAGCTGTTGCAGAAAAGGAAGGCACAAAAGCGACGGAAGGAATTTTATCAAAAACAAAACAATACGTTTTCTAAGTGGTAACAGAACCGGTATGACAGGCATGAGCGATCTGGCGGTGTGTGAAAAAAGGTGGTTTTATCAAGTATCTGCTTGCAGTTTGCAGGCAGTTGAATTGGACTGAAACGATAATA
Source organism: uncultured Oscillospiraceae bacterium (assembly GCA_934408835.1). Classification (GTDB taxonomy): domain Bacteria; phylum Bacillota; class Clostridia; order Oscillospirales; family Ruminococcaceae; genus CAKRVU01. The sequence goes on from CAKRVU010000200.1 coordinate 2,067, forward strand.
AATTGAAAGAGGTGACGGGATGGCGGAGCAAGAGAAAAATATTACCCATCAGCTGGAATCCAGTTCAATCGGAAAATTGATTGTCAAGATGGCAGTTCCGTCCATGATCTCAATGCTGGTTCAGTCATTATACAGTCTGGTGAATAGCATTTATCTTGCTCATTTTAGCGAAAACGCGCTTACGGCCATTTCGTGCGGGTATCCTGTGCAGCTGTGTATGTCGGCAATTGGAATTGGCACTGGGGTTGCGATCACTTCAGCAATCGCGATGCAGTTTGGCAGCGGCAACAGGCACAGGGTCAGCAGTATTGTTGTTCACGGCATTTACATCGCCATTGTCTATTGGCTTTTATTTGCTGTATTAGGTTCTAATCTGGGTGTATCTCTTGTTACAACTCATGTTAGGCAACCGGAAGTGATCGAGAGCGTTAGAGATTATATTAGCA
>CAKRVU010000201.1 GCA_934408835.1 uncultured Oscillospiraceae bacterium
ACGGAATTCCGTATTATGACGGCGGCTTGGTTGACCCGATTCCTGTGTTAAAGTCCATTCAGGATGGGCACGAAAAAAATCTGATTGTTTTGACCAGGGAAGTGGAATACCAAAAACACGCTTCTTCGAGGGAAGCTCGACTGACTGCGAAGCTGATTCAGAAAAAATACCCCCGGATCGCAATGATTATCCGGGAGCGTCATATTCAATATAATCGCACAGTTGCTCTTTGCAATCAGTTAGAACGGGAAGGAAAAGCAGTCCTGCTCCGACCAACGACCGCAACGAATGTAGGGCGGATGGAGAAGGATATCGTTAAGCTGCGGCGTCTTTATCAAGCAGGGTATTGCGACGCAGAAAAACGCCTTTCTGAGATACGAGAGTTGTTTTCCCATTAGCTTTTATAAGTAAAACTGACCCGTGGTGAAGATCGGTCAAGGGTACAAAATTGATATCCGTCTGCTTTGAGTTGATCAATGATTCCGCCTAAAGCGTCGACTGTGGTTGTTTTTTCGTTAGAGTCGTGTAGCAGTAAAACAGCATAATCCAGCTTTTCAACACCTGAAACGGAAGCTGCTTCAATTTTGGCTGCGTCTACTTGTTTGGCGTCTGCGTCAGAAGAGTTGACATTCCAATCAAAATATACGTATCCTCGGCGAAGCATTTCTGAAATTAGCGGTTGATATAGATTCATATTATAAGAATTAATGCTTCCTCCTGGAAACCGAAAAATCTCGGGAGGGGTTCCGGTGACTTCGGTAATGATTTTACTGGCTTGTGCAAAATCGTCCAAAAACGCGTCAACGGAGCTGTAAATGGTCTGGTAGTTATGAGTGTAGCTGTGCACACCGATTGTATGCCCCGCGTCTGCGATTTTTTGAATTTCCTGACGAGAACTTTCAGTGTCCTTTGGAACTAGAAAAAATGTTGCCGGCACATCCTTTTCTTTTAAGATGTCTAGGATTTGATCTGTATTCTTTGACGGACCATCGTCAAAAGTTAAGTACACCGTTTTCCGGTCGGACGCTGTCGGCTGCGGAATAGGGGTGGGAAGGTTTAATTCTGCATGCGCTGTTTGATAAGAAAAACTTTCCGGCTCCTGCCACCCGTACGCCATTAAAATTTCCTCTGTTTGAGAAAGCTGGGTGGATATTTCCTTTTCTGTGATATAGTAATGCCGGCTGATACAAACAAGGACAACGCAAAAGAGGAAAAGAAAAAGTATGGTACCAATCATGGTCAATAAAATAGAATAGATCTTATTTGCCTTATTTGATGTTTTTGATTTCATGGTTAAATACCTCCGAATCTGTTCGATTTATGTAAGAATAACGCTATAAAATGTGTTAAAAGGGATATCCCTTTCTTTGGTTGGTGAGGGGAGACAATGTATGCTGCAATTTATTGATGAAAACATTGTGTTGATTTTGTGCAGTCTATCAACTGTTTTTGGGTGCATGATACTGATATTTGGCGCGGGGAATCTGGCGAATGCTGGAGGAGAGGGGACTATCAGCTGGAAGGTATTTCCCTTCGATTTCAGGCGAATGATGTTTGGTCCGCGGGGGATTTGGCGCCGGATATTTTTGCTCAGTCTTGTAATGTTGTTTGCTGGCGCTTATTGGATTGGACTACAGAGACTTCCCATTCCTGTATGGGCTGCCTGTTTGTTGGTTTTACCCTTTACGGCTGTTACCGTGGTAGCTGTTGAACTGTTTTTATTTTTTGGATCCCTCTTATTGAGAAGATGGCTGCATATTGAACAGAAACAATTCAATCTCCTGTATTCTTTTTCCCTTATGCAGTTATTTTTGTTAGGGATATTTCTTTGCATATCAGGGCAGAACTTAGTAGATAGGCGGGCTTTTCTATTGGCTGTATTCAACCTGTTGTTCTGCTATCTACTGGCGGTAATTGGGTTATATCTTTTGCTCAAAGAAGCGTCCGCCAAAGATACAACGCTCACTTTGCGAAGCGTGTGGAAATCCGCTTTATTGCAGATTATACTATTTTTGGTAATTTTGACGTTTCTTTCTTATTTTGGATTTCTTCATAACCCGGATTCTTACCAAACGCCGGACGGGACGTTTTCCCTTGGGGTTGCGTTTTATCATGTTACCGTTACTTTTGGTACCGTTGGGTATGGGGATATTATACCTCTGAGCGGATATACCCGTGCCGTTTCGGTTTTGACGGTGTTTGCCAGTATTTTGTCTCTTACGGTGATGCTGAGCGCCGTTCTGTCGCTGTCTGGACAATTTCTCAGGAATCAGCAGGCTTCTTTGTCAAAAGAAAAGATGTTGGATGAAAATCTTGCCTCCGATAGCAATCAGCAGAATTCCGCCGACCAACTGAGCCTTTTGTCCGAGCAGGTCTCCAAAACGCTTTCCGATAAAGACAGCAACAAAACTGAATAGAAAAGTGATCGCCGCTATCACTCCGCATGAGGCAAGAATGGGAACAGAAAGGGCGGCCAAACTAACACC
>CAKRVU010000202.1 GCA_934408835.1 uncultured Oscillospiraceae bacterium
CTATTGTCTCAATAGCGCCATGCTTCGGTCAGTCCGTGATTACTCTTTTTAGCATTCATGCTTTTAATCATCATTAGCGCTATTAGCACATAGAATGCGAAACGATACGTATAAAGAGTTGCTTCCACAAAGCCAGTCACCACGAACAAAAGAACAATCGCTTTACCTGCAAATGTGCCCTGTCGCTTGAACAGGCGAACCAGAAATAACACATAACCGACAAAAACAAATACGCCCGAGGAAACCAGAGCACTGGACCAACTGGATAGGTAATCCAAATTCGCCTCATCGTAGGGAGTTGAAATCGAGGTATAGCTTACAAATTCGGCAACGTTGTTAAGCCCCGAACCAATCAAAAACGTCTTAATATCCATTTGGGAAACAATCAACCAACCACGAATAGCTCTTTGTCCAGCCGAACCCTCAGAGACATTTAACCGGCTAAGAGTCATCTCACCAAGCGGCGAGAAAAGAACGGCAGTAACCAGACAGCAAAGGAAAATTGCAACAAACAGTCCGACCGGATTAACGACATATTGCCCACGGTTATTTCGCGAGACGAATCGAGTTACCGCATAGCCTCCCCAACCGATCGTTATCGCGATTACGGCCATAGAGGATGTTCCAACAATCAAACCTAGCGTAATTACGGCGGCAAGCAGAATCGACGTAAAATTACGCCTATACCTTTCATGCAAAAGAAGAAGCACTAGACCCGGAGCAGAGAAAAATGCAGCATAGCTCGGCTCCAAAAACAATCCACTTGGCCTGAAATAGTATTTATAGTGCTCAAGCAAATTTGTACGGCCATCAAGATCCTCCCCGTCAAACACACTCAAAAACGGTAAAGCGGTTGGAAGATCAAAACCTAAATACACATGGGTGGCATATTGTCCAATGGTGTATACACTATTGGCCGCCGCTCCACCAACTAACACGGCCAGAACGATGTCAATACGAATTCTGTTGTATCCAATATAGATTAAAAAGGCGTAGTAAAACAATCTCATCGTTACTGTCAGTGCTTTACTGGCTGAACAGAAAGGCTGCATCAGTAGTGCCAGAAAATTGCACACCAGAACCAAGATCATCAGAATGTAAAAACCGCAGTAATCTCCCTTTCTTATTCCATTTTTCAAGTCGGATAGAAAATAACCAACAATAAATGGAAGCAATAGAGCTTCGCCTAAAGAGAGAACTGATACTGGAGTTCCGTATTGATACAAAAAGGGCAAAAGAGCCGTTAACGCAGAGAAGAGTACAGCGATATAAAACCCGAATCCCTTATTGTTTGCCTGTTCTTTCAAAAACGTTCCTTCTCGCTACCCTAGCGCTCCACTCTCACCGAAGCCAAAAAGCCATCAAGCGATCTCTCGAAAACGGCATCGTCCGCCGCAATGCGCTCAATTTCCGTTTTTCTACTTCGCTCAAACAAATCAAAATCAAAATCAATGTAAGCTTCATATAGCTTTTGCATACAATCCGGATCAGCCCAGTCTATGCTGATTCCAATTTGCACATCTAGCATCATCCGACTCATCGCCGAACCCGCTGTGACAACTGATGGAATTCCATATTTCAAGCCATCGTAGTATTTAACCGTGAAGGCAAATTTTTGAATGGAATCGTTTTCGTAGCAGTTCATCAAGAGATCCGCATCCCGAGCAAAGGCAGGGATTTGCCCTTCGTCATACACTCCCGTAAATGAAATATTTTCAAATCCTTTACGAAGGCAGTACCCCTTCAACTCTTCAACGCACCCAGAACCGTGATAAACAAGAGAAAACCTACGGTCAGATCCAAATTTATCGCATATCATGCGATTGAAAGAAGGTTGGCGAATCGTTCCCCAATACACAACCTTGATGACGCCTCCCTTATTTGAATCGCCCCTTGAGGCAACAGGCGTCATATCCCTTTCATTATGCGAAATTACATACGGGGAGCTAATTCTTCCAATCACATCCGAAAACGCAGGAGAAGAGATAGCCGTAAAGCGTGAGCAAGAAGCAATTCGCCTAATTACTGCGCGATACAGTCCATAGCGCTCCCTTGACACGTCCCTGTAATCAAAGATATACCGCCCTCGATACGCAAAAAACAGCAAAGGCGTTAACATAACTGCCATTGGGCTCGTAAATACGACCAGGCCGTCATACTTTTTTTTTCGAATTGTATTTCTTGCAAAACGCGCGTATTGAAGCAACAACGGCGCTTTCTTTATCAGCGAAGAATAGTCGTCCACCTTTTTATCGAAAGACAGCACGCTGTCGGAAGGTTTTTTGGAACCATCGCGATTCCAAAAAACAATCTCATATGGCACGTTTTTGTCGTCTAGTAGCCTTTTATATTTGTACAAATATTGGCTGTATCTAAGACTATTCGGAAGAATTAGCCCGATCATCAATCCACCCCTACACTGGCATTCTGGGTTTGAGTTATTTCCTCCACACCATCTTGTTCACTACGCCGGTGTAGCTT
>CAKRVU010000203.1 GCA_934408835.1 uncultured Oscillospiraceae bacterium
GGTTTAGAGGGTGGAACATCTGCACTTCATATGTAAATTCAAGTGATTAAAATCCATATCGAAGAAATCTGTTCTGGCATCTACAGCATTATCTTTTGAAATATAAACAATTTCCGGTTTTCCATTAAAACAGAAAAATTTGTAATCTGTAAGACATTCGTCATCTACATCTTTCAAGAATTTTTCCGCTATGATTTTTCTCGGAATATTTTTATATGGCCACTCTCGATTTTGAATATAGTAATTTTCCTTCAGACCTTTATCTAGTTCTTTTTTTACTGCCACGATATTCAATTCGCTTTTATCTACACAGATATACATCCCCGTTCCAGAATTGTGATTGCATTTCAACACAAACTGATCCGGTAGCGTATTAAAATCAATATCCTCCGGGTTATCCCATACACCTAATAATGGAACAACGTACTCATCACCAATTTTGGAAGCAACATACTTTTTAGCTAAATATTTATCTGCCATTACGGTATATTCAGGCTTGCGGTTGTGCAACTTGAGCCATTGGAGTTTTTCGTTGAACGTTTTCGGATTTTCCAAATCAAGATCTCTGCCGAATACATTTTTATATTTCAACTTCAAATACTGCTCGTCTGACAGGCCGTTGAAAATACCCAATTTTGTCAGATAGGAAAAACGAATGGTTTTATCTGCACAGAAATTCTTAATCACTCTTATGTATTTATTCATATTAATCCTCCCAACTGTTACAAGAAAGTAAACGCTCCAACGTCTAGCCTACCAAGCCACAAAAACATCAGTCCACACACTGCCGTAACCACCGGAATTGAAATTTTCGCATTTAGCTTGTTTTCAAGAATCACTTCAGAAACAAAATTGGGTAAATATATCAGAAGTGAAATCGAAAAATAGACAACAATTCGTGCCCAGTTGGAAAACGTAAAAGCAACCGGTTGCATAACTGCAGCAAAAAGGACCAGTTTCATATAAAATTTCAACTCTTTTGGAATTTTCCCTTTATAACAAACCAGCGGTGTTACTACACACAACCACAATACAATCAAAAGAGAAATTCCTCCGTTGAAATTCCCTTCCTCAGAAATTCGTGCAAATTTGTTTAGAAAATTTAATATTTTATCTCCCATCAATCCAACCATCACCGAAGCAGGTACCGCCGCAATGATTGTGTTCATATTCAGCGGAATCCCTTCAACAAAATATGCCAATAAAAAAATTGCCGCTGTCCGATGAAATAGCATTGCAATTAATACTACCATCAAAAATGGGATGAATCTTCTTGCTTTAATATATTTATAGGAAAAGGTAAGTATTGCGATCGCACACCATTGACGAAAAATTCCGATTGATGCATTCCACATTCCCATTCCGATAAACATCACAAGTGATAGTAACGGATAGTTCGACTCTTTCTTTATCCAAACGAAAATCGGAACCAAAATGAATATCGTCAAAAAAACAAGCAATGCCCGTTCACTTTCAAAAAACTGCCCTAGCACCCAATTTACTGCGACATAACCTTGCTCCCATCTAAATTCCATTGCGTCTTTAAACGAAAGAGTTCGGATATTTTGATATTCCCGGCAATATGTCAGTGTATCTGCACCAATATCCGTACTACGAAGTGCAGATGCTATTATGATTCCTCCTGCACATATCCAATATAAAAAGTCCTTCATTCTCGGGGACTGCCTCGTGCAGGAGAGAATCGCACATAACGAAACCGCTCCTAAAACAACCTCATAAACAACCACTGCAGCGCTCCTTTAAACTAATTTCCATTATGTATTTTTCCCACATTGCATTAACACGATCCGGTCGAAAGGCTTCTGCATGTTTTTTCTCTACGACGCTGTGCTCTGCTCCATCGAACACACAACAAATCGCTTCCGCCAGTTGCGCAGAATCATTGCACGGAACCAGTTTATCGGAAGCATCCTCTCCAAAAAGTTCTCTTGGTCCTCCACAAGGGCAATCCGTAGAGATACACGGCACACCGGCTGCCATTGCCTCCATCAAGGCATTCGGCATGCCCTCATAGTCAGAAGAAAGCACAAACAAATCTGCCGTTTGGAGCGCTTTTGCTACATCATTGGTGGCTCCCATCAGAAAAACCTTCTCATTAAGATTCAATGAATCAATCTGATTCTGGAGCTTTTCCCGAAGTGCTCCTTCTCCATAGATTTTTAATGTTGCATAAGGATGGATTTTTTGCACCTCTGCAAATGCGTCTATCAGCAATCTGTGATTTTTCTGCTCTGTCAGGCGACCGCAGGTAACGATCTCACCTCGCACTGGTGTGCGCTCCACTTGGTAAAACTCTTCCTTAACGGCGTTATAGATGATTCGTGATTTTTTCTGTAAGCGCTCCGGAAACCACTTTTGTGCATCGCCGGTCTGAAACACACAGCCATCCGCCATTGGGAGCAAAATTTTACCGACAAACCACCCCAGTTTTCCTGCATATTC
>CAKRVU010000204.1 GCA_934408835.1 uncultured Oscillospiraceae bacterium
TCCGTATGGTTCCATGTAATCTTCTTTTTTGCCTGAACCTTGTTGATCAGCGTATCTGCAATACCAAGGAACATAATTCCTAAGTCATACTCACCTGGAATGTCCGGCAGCAGCGGCTGCAAAAAACGTGCAGTGTACTGCATGGACATCCAAACGCCGCGTTTTTCGCCCGTGGTTTTTACATGTAACCACATAGCAGCTTTTGAAATAATACGTCTCAGCCCAAACCGTATTTTTCGATTACATAGCAAACAACGGATCGGCGTGTCAAAGGTTCGATACTGCGGCATTTCAGGCAAAAGATGTACCTGATCAGGGATAAACTTGAGAAAATCTCCCTCATGGCGGTACAAAAACAATGACACATCATATTGAGAGTAGTCGATTGTTTCCAACAGGCCCAATAAGCTGCGCTCTGCCCCGCCAATAAACATGGACGGCATCAGGATAATGATTTTTTTCATGCGTTTTTCACTCTAATTGGGCGCACCTTCAGTTCTCTTGAAGCCGTCACCACAGACCCAGCCGGAATCGTTCCTTGAACAACTGCACCTGCACCGATCACACAATTATTGCCGATTTGAGTTCCTTTCAGGATGACCACGTTGGCCGCGATCCAGCAGTGATTCCCAATGGTGATAGGTGTGGACACATGCTTATCGCTGACACCGTTTTCCGCGTCAAAAATGTGGTCATTGTCGAAAATCTTCACGCTTGGTCCAAATCGGCAGCCGTCACCGATGGTCACTCTGCTTTTCACGCTGATCATCAGATCCTCATTAAAGTAAACTCGATTGCCAATTTCCAGTTTAGCATTCTCGTCCACAAGGATCGTACCCTGTCCGTCACTGACCACACGGTCACCTAAACTCACCTGTGCGCTACGGCATAGTCGGAAACGCATTCTGCGACTGAGTAACTCCACCCGTGTCATTTTTAAGTTATTGCATCGGAAAAGACGGAGTGCATTTAGTTTTACAAAATTATAAAAAACAAGTCCATACGGCTTCATAGCAATTCTTCTTTGCTTTCAATATCGTTTAATTTGAGCAATGATTCAGTCGACGCAATCTTAGCAGCTTCCCTGCGGCAACATGAAGTATGCTTCCGAGGAACACAGATATTGCCGTAACAAGCGCTGCATCAGCCCCCCACCAGCCTGTGCATCCAAACAGCTTAATCGGGCCGATGCAGAACATATAGTGAACCAAATACACCTCGAAGCTAATATCCGCAATATTTGAGAGCCATTGAGGAGCATTTCTGTTTCGAAATATCACGGCGCAAATGATAAGGATGCCTATGGCTATCACCATTTGTGTATACCCAACCGCGACTCGATCATACCATATCGTTCCGTCGCATATGCTTTTCGCCGCAAGTCTCACAGCAATTGCACCCAACAAGCCGGCACCGGAAAAAGGCAAAGCTTTCGATTGCTCCATGCGCTCCACATTGAAACTCCGCCCAAATATGTAAGCAAGTGCGTACAGGCACACTTTTGAGCCTAATGTAAACACGAACGCTGCGGGAACCAACGCGAGGCCAAGCGGCAGAAGGGCAAAGCATATCATCATTAACGTTCGGAGCTTTGGCGTTTTGTCATACAGAAAGCTTAGCGCCGGGGTGAGAAGGTAGCACAGCAGAATCGCCGAGATGAACCATGTATGTTCTGCGCCGACTACGCCAACTACCGTTCCCTGCAATCCAAGCACAAGGAGAAACCAATCAAGCGTTGCACGAAAGCTTCCCTTTATCAAATGGATTACAAAGAGGAGCGCCACAAACAACTCGTAGGGAACAAATATGCGCCTGATTCTTTTCAGGTACCAGCTCTTTCTGTTACTATAAATCTGTTCCCCTTTCTGTCCAAACAGGAAACCGGAAAGGAGAACAAACATCTCCACGCCAACATTAAAGAATTGTGATAATGCTGATATAATTCCAACTGTACTCTCTGCATTATAATGGCAAAGCAGGATAAAAACCATTGCCAAGGCTCTATACGTCGTTAGAACACCCGTCCGTTTTCTCATTCCGTTTTTTTGTCCTTCTCCTGATATACTTCGTCAGTGCCCAACCGGCCGGTGTGCAAAACACAGTCAGCAGTCTTCTCGGGGATTCTTTGATAAAGTGTCGGTTGCCGGCGATTATGCTGCTGGAGCAATAGTGAATGCAGTCCACAACAAGCCGCTTGTTGCTGTCAGGGGTTTGCATTTTCACCTTTCTCCAAAAGGCAAAGCCCTTCGGATTGTTCAGATACTGCCGCAGCATGGAGTTGGTGGAGCCGTCAGGTTGATATTCCACGTTGCATACAACTTCATTCAAGACCGCCATTTTATATTTCTGATCGATCAACCGATATTTGTATGACAGCGCAACATATTTTTCGCCTTCAAAGACAGGATACTCCGGATATTGTTTGATGATGTCCGTCCTATAGATCA
>CAKRVU010000205.1 GCA_934408835.1 uncultured Oscillospiraceae bacterium
GCCCTCGAACGAGCGGAAACAATGGCAAATTCCCTCCGGCTCCTCTCCCCCGACTGCCGGGTGCGGGTAACGCGAATCGACCGGATTCCAAGAGAACCGTTTGACGTCTTGCTGCAAGCAACCCCATGCGGGATGTACCCGAATATCGACCAAACTCCGATTCCCGAATCGGTTCTCGAGCAAGCGGGCTGTCTGTTTGACGTGATTTATCGCCCATCTGAAACCCTTTTGATGCGGATGGCGCGAAAAAAGGGGATTCCGACCGCCGGTGGGATGCCCATGCTGATTTATCAGGCGGTCGCGGCGCACGAAATTTGGGACGATGCCCGCTATTCCAACGAGACGGTAACTGCGCTTCTGAACGATTTCACCGGAAAAGATGGTGTTCAAACAAGATGAAAAACATATATTTATGCGGCTTTATGGGCTGCGGAAAAACGACGATAGGTCAACAGCTGGCAACACAGTTCGGCGTCGGTTTTTTAGATACCGATCAGGAAATCGAACGGCGGCAGGGAAAGAGTATCACCGAGCTGTTTTTAGAGGGAAAGGAGAAGGCGTTCCGCCAGATGGAACAGGAACTGCTGCACGAGTTTTCCGGCAACGAATCGCTTGTAATCGCATTGGGCGGCGGAATGCTCCTCCCTTCTCGGAACGCCACCTATGCAAAGGGAACCGGGCGGGTGGTTTTGCTCGAACTGCCGTTCGAAGAGTGCTACCGGCGAATCTCCGCCGATCAGACGCGCCCGTTGCCCATGCAAATGACAAAGAAAGAACTCGCCGCCCTATACCGACGCCGGCGCAGCTGCTACCGGGCTTCCGCGGACTTCGCTATCGCTGCCAATCACATACCGCTTGTGTGCGCAAAACAAATTCATAAAATTATTTTAGATAAAGAAAGGAGAGTTATGAGATGAATTCTCTGATGATTGCAGAACACCTGGAACATCATCATGGGGTATTGCAGGAGCTGCTGGAGCAGTTTTTCAGCTTCCTCCTCCCCTTTTCGGAAACCGCAGCCGATCTACTCTCCGATTTCACCTTCGATCTGCTGCGAACCGTACTGGTGTTTTTCATTGTCCTTTCCCTAGTCGCTTATGCTAAAACCTACCTTTCGGCAGAGCATGTGCGAAACTATTTGTTAAAACTCAACCGTGTGGCAGCGCTCTTGCTGGCAGCGGCGGCCGGTCTTTTTTCTTCCACCTGTATCTGTACCAATATCCCTGTTTTCCTTGGCTTTTTGTCTTTTGGCGTGCCGCTCTCCCTCTGAGTCACATACCACAATTCTTCTTCCCTGATTAATATAGCCTCTATCGTCTCCATGTGGGCGCTTTGCGGCTGGCGGTTTACCCTGTGCTATATCGCAGCCAGTTTTATCATCACGGTAATCGCCGGCATCCTCCTCTCTCTCTTGTCCGAAGAAAAATATCGGATGGATAGCTTTTCTCCCCCTTCTCACCCCGCGTCGTCAGACCGCCCAACACAGAAAGATCGTCTGCACATTGCCGGTCATGAGCTGCTCCATACGCTTAAGGAACAATGGCTGTGGATTCTGCTGGGCGTCGCCCTTTCGGCTGTGATTGAACGTTTTGCAGATATCAGCTTCGCCGAGGGAATCTCATCGCTCGGGTTCTGGGGCGTCTTGCTGGCAACGGCCATCGGCGTGATTCTGCACACTGATATTATTGCCATTGTTCCCGTTTTAACCACGCTGCTCGACCTGCATATCTCTTACGGTCTCCTCTTTTCCCTCACCGCGTCCCTCTCCTTTTTTGCCGTCCCCACCATTGTAATGCTCAAAAAAGCGTTGCGCGTCCGTTATATTTTATATAGCTGGATTATCCTCTTTTTCCTCATCCTAATTGCCGGCACCGTAATGCTGCCCCTCGTTCAGTAGCTACCTCCGCCAACAAGCCGCGGCAAAAAGGTCAATCGCAACCAACCCGTCTGTAAGGAGAGATGAACTATGTCAATTTCATATGAACATTGGACCTCCGTTGAAGAAGAACGGATTTCTCAGCTGCTAAGCGAGGCGGTCGAACCGGATTACGCCCGCTTTATCAAGCGGACAGTCCCCACCGCGCTGCCGATTCTCGGGGTGCGCGCAGCAACGCTTCGCAAACTCTCAGGCGAGATCGCAAACAACGGACCTGTCAGATCTTATCTTGACGTCGCTCCGCCGGAGCAATATGAAAAGGTGTTTTTATATGGCATGGTTCTGGGCGTTAGCCGTATCCCCTTTGCAGAACTGCTGGAGTATACCCGCAGCTTCCTTCCGCGGATAGAAAATTGGGCGGTCTGCGATATGACAGCCGGCGGACTCAAACAAATGCTGATGGAGGAGCACCGTCAAACCGGATTTGACTTTGCCTGCGAGTGCGTGCAAACAGGTGCCCCTTGGTCTTATCGATTTGGTCTGATACTCCTGTTCCGGTTCTTTT
>CAKRVU010000206.1 GCA_934408835.1 uncultured Oscillospiraceae bacterium
GCCTTGTAGTTTTCGGAGTCAATGTTGTTATCTGCATTCTGCGTGTTGGTAACAGCCAAATACACATGCGTCGATTCGTATGTTCGGTGAAAGACCAAAGAAATATTACAGTTATCGTTGGATAAAACTTGGTAAACATTTATAAGTTTCTCAATGCTGTTTTCGTTTTTGTCGGTTACCCACTTGGTTATATTAAAAAAACGAATGTTCCGCGCCGTATCAAAACTTGTACCGTATTCAAACTCCCTCTCAATCGGAACATACAATTCCTTGAGCTGGGTAAGATACGATTTATAAATTTCAATGCTGTTTGCCGCAAGAAGCCGTTCTGTCAACTTCTCTGCGCTGCTGTCCGTCGGGTCGGGCATTTGAGAGAGATACTCATCTCTTTGCTGTTGAACCTTTTGCAGCTGTTCCGGGCTCAATGAAGACAGCTTTGAAATACCGTCGGCCACTTTGCCGCCGGCTCTGGAAAGTAAACTTTTCGCACTCATTATTCAATCTCGCTTTCTGTGAAAATAGTCTTAAGTTAGCCTTGAACGAATCAATATTCTTTCCAGTCCATCATCCTTCGAATTTGCTCTGAGTACTCCCGAAGTTTCAGCTTTCTTGATTCAAGTTCCGCAATTCGTTCCGTTTCTTCTCTTATTATTTCGGCTTGATTATAAAGCTGAGGGCTGAATTCAACAATATTCTCGATTACAGTATCGAGCAAATTGTTCATCCATTCGTCAAAGCTGTTTGCATGGCTGCTTTCAAATGAGTTATAGATTTGCTGAACCATCAACCGCAGCTCGCTGTTGAAACGTTTGGTCAGCTTGTCGATATTAATGCGGTTTGTGTCGCCGAAAAATTTGTAAACGAACGCCGCTTTCTCGAAAATCGATTCCGCATGATTCTCAAAAGCCAATGCCTGATACTGAATGATAATGCCTGCAAGCTCACTGCGCTCTTTCTCGTTCAGTGCCGAGGATTGCGTCACGATTTTTGCCATTGCATCTTTGAAGCAGGATGTTCTGTTTTCCCAATATGCTCGTGACTGCTCCTCAAGAAGCGTTTGCGCCTGTGTGACATAGGCTGTAAATAAATCCTTCACGGCATTCATAAGTTCATCGGAGGAAATGCGGTCAACTTCTTTACGGGTTTCACGCAATTCTGCTTCATTGTCACGAATAGCTTTCGCATCCTCGAAAACGCGCTTTCCGGCTTTTTTAATGGACGGAAAGACTCCTTCCTTAGGCATGTTTGAAAAATATTTAAGGAAGTTGGCCCCAAGGGATCTCCTGGAGTCACGCAACTTATTTTTGCGTTCCTCCACAGCTTTTGAATCTGCATTTATGCGAAGAAATTCTTCTTCCTTCTCCTTTAGTGTCGCCGCATCAACCGCAACATTGACTTCATCAACATACTGAGCCATGTGCCCCGCATAGTTTTGCAAAAACTCTGCTTCCAGTTCCTGACTTTGCTGTTGAATTTCAGCGATTAAAGCTTGTTTTTCTTTTTCAAGATTTACATGAACGCGCTCGCGGTATTCTTCACGCTTTCTGGTTGCAGCGGCAATTTCTTCCGATGTGATTCGAATAACACGGTCTAAAAACAGCCGGGATTGCTGGCACTTATTGTAAGGCGAAAAAACGTCTGCAAATGAACTGACAGCCTGCTCAACACTGTACAACCCACTGTTTGCATACACCAGGTTTTTATTTTCGGCGCAGCGTTCATTATAGCGGCGTTTGATTTGCTCAGGCATAATGTTGTAACGATACAACTGTTTATAGAAGCGAGATGACGGATTGGAGTATTTGTTGTACTGATCCTCAAAAATCTCTGCATTGTGATCATCAATAAATCTCTGGTCGTTCTTTGCTCCCAAACCCATGATGGATGACACAAAATACAAACCGCCTGCATACATTTGTCTCGGTATTGCAAGACTCAGAATACGATCCTGATCATCTTCGTTAAAACCGTCCTTTTTGAGCGATGCAGCATCAGCCTTGTTTACAACAATCATGGTAAAGCGATTATCAAGCTCCTTCATATTGTTAATTGCCTGATACAGTTTATCGTTATCGGTGCTGTCCAGAGTATTAAATTCCGAAACAAAAATCGGCAAGCCGTTCGACAAATCCTCCATCGCTTTTTTTAACACATGGTAATGATTCAGGTTTGATGCGGAGTTCGATCCGGGAGTATCGAAAATCACAAACCTCTTCTTAATGTCCCAATTTCCGTCATCATCAAACGGAGCATCAATTTCAATAAGATCAGAAATTTCTTCTCCTCCTGTCCGGTTGGCATATGCATTTATAACACTTAGAACGCGATGCAGCTTTAACGGAATGCTCTCACGCTCAATTTCACTCAAAACGCTGTTCAAATCTTCTGCCAGCGGATTGTCGTGACTGTCAGTAAGGAATTTATAGCTC
>CAKRVU010000207.1 GCA_934408835.1 uncultured Oscillospiraceae bacterium
GAGCGATCATACCAGGGAAGTAGCGAACATCTCGCTGTTCATTGACTTGTATCAAGCCCTTGTTCCTCAAAATATACGCTGACTTCCATTTTTCTTCAAGTGGCTCGGAACGCCGTCAGCATTTTCTCGCTGTTTCGGGCAAAACGTGCGCATGAATTTTACGATGATGCGATCCATCAAGCCTTTCCACGCTCGTTCCGATCATGCCATTGTCTGCATAAATATCTACAAATTTGTACTCGAGATGCCATTTACAGTATTCGGAGTAATATTGGATTTGTTGACGAAGGGTGAAGCTATCACGCGATACTCGGCAGTAAGCCACAAAGGCGCATTTAAGTTGCTGTTGACCTTTGTTATATGATTTCAGTTATCTTTTTCATTTACTTTTCTCCTTTCCAAAAGACTTTCTGCCTGCCTTATTGCCATTTCGTTTCGTGGTAACACATACAATATCACCGAAACCCGAATACACCCAGCACAATTTTGCACAAATCGGAAAATTAAGATTTCAGACACAAACTACTTCTGTATCGTAGCATTATGCGCTGATTTGAGTGATTTTTTCGTATTCGTCCTCGATTATTAAATTTATATCAAGCATCATTTGCAAAAGATTTAAGCTGTAGAAAAATGATGCATTGTTGATGTCTATCTTATTATCCATTGAGCAGCCCTTCCAAACATTTGGTTCAGAGACTTACAGCAATGGCACAGTCAACGGCCACAAGAGTTTTCCGATGTATTGTTTTGTCTATTAGACGGATTCGATTTTCAGACCGCCTGGCGCGATTTTTACATGAGTAGTGTTGTTTTTCTGCTTATAATAGCTGTCACACAATGGTTGTATGGCTGTGCTTGTTGCCCGTATCGTTTTGCAAAATTAAAATCGGGCGAATTCCAGATTGCTCTCTGTCGATGCCGACACCGAGGTCGGCGGAATAGATTTCACCTCGTTTAATCTCTTTCATATTAACCTCCGTTAAATAAAAAAGTGGTTGAGTGGCTGTTTGGGTAAACAGCCGCCTTGTGTTGTCTTTATATCAATCTTTCTTCTTTTCCGTCCGTATTTGTCCCTGAAACCTCCAACAATGTAAACGCACCTTCCGACAATACATTTTGCCCCATTGAACAGTTTTTCTACGAGGCGCTATACGCCGTAGATCTCAGCAGGCTCGGTGCCTGATATGGTCGGCGTAATAATGGTGGAGAGCAAGAGTTGTTCCTCATCCATCAGCTTGAGGATGATTTTCTTGAGCTTGTCCTTCATAATACTATATCCGGCTGCTCAGCGATTAGTATATCCTCGCTGTTGAATTCATCTGTGATAAGAGAGTCATAGGAAAAGTCACCGTTGTCCGCAGAACGCTCGTCCAAGTATTTCTGACGGCGCTTTGCTTAGTAAAACTCCAAATAATCCTCTTTGAAAACTTCCATCAACCTGTTGTAGAGAAGCAGAAACAGCATATTTACATGTAACAGGCAGATTTACTAATGATGGCGGAATTCCTCATAGGTCAGTTCCATATTACTCGCCGTTTTCTATGATATAAACACGCTTTGGCTTGTTTTTTTATGTTATGTACCTCTTTTCAATCGTTTTTGTTGGTTCAAGAGCGATTGATACGGAGGTGCACAAATTGATCTTAGTTAGAATATAAAATTACCCGTTCGCATAACGCGAACAAGCGCAAAAAGAATTACAGAATTTTAGATGATTTGTGTGTTTACACCATACCACAATAATATCCCGATGGCAGGCGTAGGTTTTTTTGACCGTAAGATATTCGGGGGATAAGTATTATATAAAAACAACACGGCGATACCTCCATTGATACCGCCGCATCCAGTGATTAAGTCGTCACAAACAGTGTCTTGATTTTCCATTCAAACCGCCGTTTGGCTTTATAACAACCACATTTATGGAAAAATATAAAGATCCAATAAATCGCGTGAAATCATGCGGTTTATTGAATGTGCGTCTATGCATCTAGCACTTCTACGGTTGTAATGTTAAGCTCTTTTTGTATTTATCAGTGTTTGCTCATAGCATTTTGAGGGCAGAACAGAGGGAAATTCTTTAATTCGGTATCTTCCCGTGTTTGCACTCTTATTTTATTACCACAGATAGGACATAGTATAAATTTCGTTTTTATCGCCCTTGATCGATATTGTAAACAAGAACTCATTTTAGCGTAGCCGCGTGCCTTGTGTGAGACACTGTTATTTCAGAAGTTGCTTTAAGTCCTCCTCCGGCGTGGTGATGGGAGCAATGCCGAAATTCTCTACGAGGTAGTTCAGCACACCCGGCGAAACAAACGCTGGCAGCGTGGGACCGAGGCGGATGTTCTTGATGCCCAGGTGCAGTAGGGTCAGCAGGATGCACACCGCCTTCTGCTCATACCAGGAAAGCACCATAG
>CAKRVU010000208.1 GCA_934408835.1 uncultured Oscillospiraceae bacterium
CCAATGCACTGGACTCCGCGCGGTTCATTTTTGGGAATTCTACGGATGTGGTTTTATGGCACGAGGGCGGAATTACCATTGAACAGGTTGTAAAGCCGCAAGAAAAGGGAATCCCTCAGGGGCAGCGCAATTCTACGATGTCACATTTTGCGGGGCGCGTCATTAAACGGTATGGCAATTCTGAAAAGGCGCGCCGAATTTTCGAAGAAGAAGCGGCAAAGTGTAGACCTCCGCTCCCGGACGAGGAGCTTGACGCAATCTGGCAGAGCGCTTGCCGGTTTGCGGAGAAGGTGCAAAATCAAGAAGGTTATATTGCACCGGAGGACTACAACGATGACTTTTACCGGGAGTCCTTAAAACCCACAGACTATTCAGATATTGGACAGGCAAAAATATTGGCGCGGGAGTACGGAACGGAGCTGCGTTACACTGTGGCTACAGGGTATTTGCGCTTTTGCGGTCGCTATTGGTCGGAATCCAAACAACAGGCAGTAGGCGCCGCGGAAGAGTTTTTAGATCTCCAACTGGAGGACGCAAAGGACGAAGCAGCGCGGACAAGAGAGGCGCTCATAGGCGCGGGTGTTTCCGAAGAGGCGGTGACCGCCGGTGGTAAGGCGCTGGAGAAGAAGATCGAAGCCGAGCAGCTGGAAGCTTATCAAGCCTATTTGTCCGCCCAAAAATACAAGGCGTTTGTGCTAAAACGGCGCGATATGAAATATGTGATGTCGGCGTTGCAGGCGGCAAAGCCAATGCTAGAAATCAGCGTAACCGACCTCGATCGGGACGGTTTTCTTTTGAACACGCCGGAGGGCACTTATTACCTACCAGACGGGTTGGAAGGTAGACGCGATCACAATCCTAAGGACTACATCACGAAGATTACGGCGGCAGCGCCCGGCGATAAGGGGCAACGCCTGTGGCTGGACGCGCTGGATACGATTTTTTGTCGGGACAGAGATTTGATTGATTATGTACAGCAGATTGTTGGCATGGCGGCTGTGGGGCGCGTTTATATGGAAGCTATGATAATCGCCTATGGCGAAGGCAGCAACGGGAAATCCACCTTCTGGAACACGGTTGCCCGCGTGCTCGGCTCCTACAGCGGAAATATATCGGCGGACGCATTAACTATGGGATGTAAACGAAATGTAAAACCGGAGCTTGCCGAGGCAAAGGGTAAACGCCTGATCATCGCTGCGGAGTTAGAAGAAGGGGTGCGGCTGAATACGGCTATCATCAAACAGCTTTGCTCTACAGACGAAATCTTTGCGGAGAAAAAATATAAAGACCCCTTTTCGTTTACTCCCAGTCATACTCTTGTTCTTTATACCAACCATCTTCCAAAAGTTGGGGCGATGGATTCCGGTATTTGGAGGCGGCTGATTGTGATCTCCTTCCATGCGAAGATCAAAGGCGGCGGTGATATCAAAAACTATGCAGATTATCTGGTGGAGAATGCAGCGCCGTTTATTATGAAGTGGATAATCGAGGGCGCGAAAAAGGCAGCCGAGAATCAATTCAGAATACTGCTTCCCCAGTGTGTAGAAGCCGCTATATCAAAATACAAGCATGATAATGATTGGCTTGGACATTTTTTAAATGAATGCTGTGAAACGGATAAAGGCTATCGGGAGAAATCGGGTGCACTGTATCAGGAGTACCGTAGTTATTGTGTAAGGTCTGGAGAGTATGCCAGAAGTACAGCCGATTTTTATACGGCGCTGGAGCTTGTGGGATTCGAGCGACAGAGAACTAACAAAGCCCGTTTTATCCGTGGATTAAGGATTAGAGAGGGGCTTTAATCCGTGGGTTTTACCATAGGGGTGTCAGTCGGTGGCAGTCATATCATAAAACCCCCTTTAGGGCTGTTTTTTAGCTAAAAAATCCTATATAGAGAAGTTTAGGAATAGCCCGTCATCGGCTGTCACCCTCAAAGAAAAAAGCTTGAAAGTAAAGGACTGAGGGGTTTACCTGAGAGAAAAAGACATAGAGCAGAAATTCAGGAAAGCGGTTAAAAGCGTTGGAGGCGTGGCGGTAAAATTTACATCGCCGGGCTTGGATGGAATGCCGGACAGATTGGTACTTTTACCCGGAGGACGGATAGCGTTTGTGGAAGTGAAAGCGCCCGGAAAAAAACCGCGACCGCTGCAAATCACACGACATAACCTACTGCGCGCACTCGGGTTTAGCGTCTATGTGCTGGATGATGAGAAGCAAATAGAAAAAATCATAACGGAGATGGGAGGTGACGCCAAATGAAGTTCATACCACATGCTTATCAGTCCTATGCCATTGAATATATTGAAAGTCATAAAATAGCAGCTGTTTTGTTGGATATGGGCTTGGGTTGAGGGCAAAACGAGTATCACGCTAACAGCAGTATACAATCTGTTGTTTGAT
>CAKRVU010000209.1 GCA_934408835.1 uncultured Oscillospiraceae bacterium
CCCCATCAAAAGCGACTCCTCCCATACAATGATGAGTTTTGACAAATTTCTGCAAGTCCTCCAGGTGTGTCGAACCGCAGTGATCATTGATATTAGTTCCATCCGGCTCCGCATGAATGATCATCGGCACAGCCCCAAGAGAGCGGAACAATTGCTCCGCGGTGGCAGAAGCGCTTCCGTTCGCACAATCTACTGCGATTCGCATCCCGCGCAAATCCCCGTCTACTGTATCAACCAAATGTGCAATATAATCGTTGACAGCGCTCCTTCTAGCAAAGCTGCGACCCAAATCACAACCCGTTTTGAGGGGAATTTCATCCGGACAGTCTAATACATACCGCTCCACCTCTTCTTCCAGCTCATCGGAAAGCTTGTAGCCGTCTCCATTAAAAATCTTGATTCCGTTATATTCTACCGGATTGTGCGAAGCAGAAATCATAATTCCCGCCTCACAGTGATAATGTCCAACCAAAAACGCAACTGCCGGCGTTGGCACAACGCCAATCGACGTGGTATCCGAGCCGACCGAACAAATACCGGCAATGAGCGCCGATTCTAACATCTTTGATGAAATTCGAGTATCCCGTCCGATTAAAATCATCGGACGCTGTGAAAAATGCTTGGTTAAAACATACGCGGCGGCTCTTCCAATTTTCATCGCCAATTCGCAAGAAAGCTCTGTTCCGGCAATCCCGCGCGCACCGTCTGTTCCAAAAATTCTGCCCATTTTCCTTCTCCCTCTCTAATCAAATATTTTATGATAAACTTTGTTGCCCTTGAGGAGTCAATCCCAAATGCTGATACGCCTGATTGGTGACGCAACGACCGCGTGGCGTGCGGGACAAAAAACCAAGCTGCATTAAATAAGGCTCATACACGTCTTCGATCGTAACTGATTCCTCTCCAAGGATGGCAGCTATCGTCTCAAGCCCAACGGGTCCCCCATGAAAATGTTCAATCATAACTTGCAGCATCCTGCGGTCTAACGGCTCCAATCCCAACGAATCAATCTCCAGTTTTTCCAAAGAAACTATAACCATTTCCTCCGTAATCACCCCATCGCCCAACACCTGTGCAAAATCGCGCACCCGCTTTAACAGGCGATTGGAAATCCTGGGAGTTCCACGGGAACGTCGGGCAAGCTCCAAAGCCCCTTTCTGGTTACATGGAATCTGCAATAAGTTTGCACTCCGGCAAATAATCTGGCAAAGCTCCTCCGGTTGATATAGTTCCAATCTCAAAATGACGCCAAAGCGATCCCGCAGCGGCGCTGTAAGCTGTCCGGCACGCGTTGTAGCTCCCACCAGAGTAAAATGGGGAAGATTAATCCGGATAGAACGTGCCGCCGGACCTTTTCCAATGATAATATCCAACGCATAATCTTCCATCGCCGGATAAAGAACCTCTTCCACCGCACGCGAAAGACGGTGAATTTCATCAATAAACAGCACATCGTTTTCACTCAGGCTGGAAAGAAGCGCCGCCAAATCCCCCGGTTTCTCAATCGCCGGTCCGGAAGTAACGCGGATATTGACGCCCAGTTCAGACGCTATAATCATGGACAGCGTGGTTTTTCCCAAACCGGGCGGTCCATACAGCAGGACATGATCTAAAGCTTCTCCTCGTCTGCGCGCCGCCTCGATGTATACCGAAAGTCTTTCCTTAACTTTTTCCTGACCAATATATTCCGACAGCGTTTTGGGGCGAAGTGTGAATTCGAGGTCAACATCTTCGGCGGAAAAGTCAGGAGTAGTAATGCGATTTTCAAAATCTGTTTCCCGATCAAACATTTCCCTTTCTCCTTTTTATTTTCTGCTTGCCAAAAGCTTCAAAGCGCCTTTAATGAATTCCTCTACCGAAGAGCCGTCTTTGACCTTTCCGACTGCGGCAACTGATTCTGCACGCGAATACCCCAGCACCACAAGGGCGCTGACAGCTTCCGACGCCGCTCCTGAAATTGCGCTGCCTGTTGAAGGAACTGATATTGCCCCTAAGGATTTGTCAGACTGCATTTCCTGTGCCCCAACTTTATCCTTAAGCTCTAACACGACCCTCTGCGCCGTCTTATTGCCAATTCCTTTACAAGCCACCAAGGCTTTACTGTCCCCCGAAGCTATGCAAAGAGCAAGCTGCGAAGGGGTAACAGAGGATAAAATGGACAGAGCCACACGCGGTCCTATGCCTGAAACAGAAATTAACATCTGGAAAAAACGCCGTTCTTCCCGATGGAAAAAACCGTAAAGATCGACGGCGCCTTCGCGTACCGAAAAATGGGTCAATAAGGTAACTAGCTCCCCTACTTTCGGACATTGTCCCGCCGTTGTATCAGTCGTCTTCATTTCATAGGCAACGCCGCCTGACGTCTCAACCACAGCATAGTAT
>CAKRVU010000210.1 GCA_934408835.1 uncultured Oscillospiraceae bacterium
GTGCGGCGCGGGTAACTAGCGACGCCCCTGAGGCTACCTACGACGCGTTAAAGCGATATGGTAACGACCTTGTTGCATTGGCACGAAATAAACAACTGGATCCGGTGATTGGGCGGGATGATGAAATTCGGAATGTAATCCGAATTTTGTCCAGAAAATCCAAGAATAATCCGGTATTGATCGGAGAGCCTGGCGTTGGGAAAACGGCGATTGCGGAAGGGTTGGCGCAGCGGATTGTGCGTGGAGATGTTCCGCGTTCTTTAAAAGATAAAACCGTCTTTTCGCTGGATATGGGTTCTTTGATTGCAGGTGCCAAGTTTCGCGGCGAATTTGAGGAACGTTTGAAAGCGGTGCTTGGTGAAATCAAAAAGGCGAATGGGGAAATTATCCTTTTTATTGATGAATTGCACACCATTGTCGGAGCGGGAAAAACGGAAGGCTCGATGGACGCCGGAAATTTGCTCAAGCCAATGCTTGCGCGCGGCGAACTCCATTGTATTGGTGCTACAACGTTAGAAGAATATCGGCAATATATCGAAAAGGACGCGGCTCTGGAACGTCGGTTTCAACCTGTTTTGGTGGAGGAGCCTTCGGTGGAAGCTACCATTGCGATTCTGCGTGGTCTGAAGGAACGATATGAAGTCTACCATGGCGTTAAAATCCAAGATCAGGCGATCATTGCGGCTGCAACGCTTTCCCAAAGCTATATCACCGATCGGTTTTTGCCGGATAAGGCGATTGATTTGATTGATGAAGCGTGTGCAATGATTCGTACGGAAATTGATTCCATGCCAACAGAATTGGATGTAATTCAAAGAAGAATTATTCAACACGAGATCGAAGAAGCAGCCTTGAAGAAAGAAAAGGACTCCCGTTCCAAGGAGCACCTGAAGGAAATCCAAAAGGAATTGGCGGAGATGCGGGAAGAATTTCGTTCTTTGCAGGCCAAATGGGAGAATGAAAAGGGCGCAATTGAAAAGGTGCAAAAACTTCGGGAGCAGTTAGAACAGGTAGGCGCTGAAATCGAACAGGCTGAACAGAGCTATGATTTGAACCGCGCGGCGGAGTTGAAATACGGCAAGTTACCTGAATTACAGCGGGAGTTGTCCAATCAGGAGAAACTTGCGGAGGAATCGGCCGGAAGCCGGACGTTGTTGCGCGACAAGGTTACAGAGGAAGAAATAGCGCGCATTATCGAACGTTGGACAGGAATCCCGGTATCGCGGTTGATGGAGGGCGAGCGGGAAAAACTGCTGCATTTAGAAGAAACGCTGCACCATCGTGTGATCGGACAGGATGAAGCGGTTTCACGCGTCAGC
This sequence comes from uncultured Oscillospiraceae bacterium, assembly GCA_934408835.1. Classification (GTDB taxonomy): domain Bacteria; phylum Bacillota; class Clostridia; order Oscillospirales; family Ruminococcaceae; genus CAKRVU01. Next base: position 1,320 of record CAKRVU010000210.1, read on the forward strand.
GAAGCGATTCTGAGATCGCGTGCCGGAATACAGGATCCAAACCGACCGATTGGTTCGTTTTTGTTTTTGGGACCTACTGGCGTCGGAAAAACGGAGCTTGCTAAAGCGCTGGCCGAAATTCTGTTTGATGATGAGCATAATATTGTTCGAATTGATATGAGTGAATATATGGAAAAACATTCGGTCAGTCGTTTAATTGGGGCGCCTCCGGGATATGTTGGTTACGATGAAGGCGGACAATTGACTGAAGCGGTGCGCCGCAAACCGTATTCTGTAGTATTGTTTGATGAGATTGAAAAAGCGCACCCGGATGTTTTCCATGTGTTGCTGCAGGTATTAGACGATGGGCGTATTACCGACTCTCAGGGGAGGACGGTAGACTTTAAAAATACTGTTTTGATTTTGACGTCGAATTTAGGATCTGAGTATCTGTTGGATGGAATTGATGAAAATGGAGAAATTTCCGAAGAGGCGAAAACGCAAGTGTTTGCTCTGCTCAAACAATCGTTCCGTCCTGAATTTTTAAACCGATTGGATGAGATTGTTTGTTATAAACCTTTGACAAAAACTGATATTTCTGCAATTTTGGATCTACAGATGGCGAAATTGAACGATAGATTGGCGGACAGTCAGCTAACTTGTCAATTGAGCGAATCCGCCAGAGCATTTATCATTCAAAACGGCTATGATCCGATGTATGGCGCTCGTCCATTAAAAAGGTATTTGCAACGGCACCTTGAGACGCAGATTGCAAAAGAGCTATTACAAGATGAGATTCCTTCCAATGGAAAATTGCTTGCCGATGTTCAGGATGAAAAGCTTGTAGTAGTTCCAGAAGATGGGGCAAAATCGTTTGGCTCGTAAAATAAGATTGGAATGGGGCGTGTAAATTACCTATTCCGGTTCTCTAAAAAAAATTTTTTGAAACTGTCGCAGCTATGATGTGTTATCATATGATAGGCGGCAGTTTTTTAATAAAAAAAGAAAAACAAAAAAATATAAAAAAAGGTATTGACAAGAGGGGAAGGAGATGATATAATAAACAAGTTCCGCGA
>CAKRVU010000211.1 GCA_934408835.1 uncultured Oscillospiraceae bacterium
TTACAACAGTTATCCAACTTACAAAGAAAAACGTAAGACCAGCTTTTATATTTGAAAAGGAGGGAAAATAAATGTCAAAACCAATATTTCTTTATCCCTCACTTAATGAGGGACTAAAGGAGGGTGTTTTTCAAGCAAAAAAATATGCAATCTATTACGTAAATCATAACGGTTGTGAAAAAGAGCTCGAATACGAACCGGCTGACGTGGGGACATCTGTCAATTGCCTGAAAACAGATGGCGTATGGAATGCTGACAATTTTAATTTGTGTATAAAAAGAGCAATTGCACTCAGGGGATTCAGAAAACTGTTTGGCCCCGATGGTATCGCTTGCAGAGATGCCGTACTTGGCGTATCTGTAATTTGGACTTCTCCTGATTCCAGGCAACGAGGTTCCAAGCCAATAATGACGATTAGCGTAAGCGGTGAGGATTTTACCGGAACGCAGGATCATACTTTCAGCGAAGGTGAAATTGATATAACCTTTTCTAAGGCTAAGCTTAGGGGAAACGTCAATTTTTCGGTAGTACTATACATAGCGAAAGCTGGTGTTCCGAAAGAAGATGAAACGCACCTGGCAAATGAAGAAGGATTTGTTCTTGGTGAACTTGATTCATTTATTCTCAGGATTGAGGGTACGGGATCGTTGTTTCCTGTGTTTGAAGTTTACGAAGAGAACCAGCCATTATGGTATGTAAGGTGTGACTGGACAGACCCTGTCTCGGATTCTTTTTCGGAAACAGTTTCTATAAATATCAATACAGCACATAAGTATTACAAATTTATAGACAGGACACAAAAAACGTTTTGTCCTCAACTAATGATTGAAGTAATGTCGTCTGCATTATGTTGTATAATTGAGAAAATTCGCAGTGAAAAATATCTGGAGCAGATATTGAGCGATGAGGAAATGGAACAAGGAAGTGTAGGTGAAGCTGTTCGCTATTTTACTTATACGCTTGGGTGGGATGTTTCTTCGCCGGATAAGCTTTCGATCAGCACGAGGAAATTTTTTGACGGGAGAATTACGGAATAATGAAAATTGAAACATTTAATCGTGGGGGATCTGAAAAAGCAATGAGCGAATGGGTAGAAAACTACCCGCATTTACCCCAAGTGAATTCCGATTATGTTGTTATAAGAAATGATCTCACAAAGCTATTTCGTTTGGTTTTAAACAAAGCTGAAGAAAAAGGTCTTAAAATTCAAGATTATTTCACTGATGCTCAATTTGGAATCCTTTTGTACATATACCTGAAAAAGCAAAGTTGGTTTTCATTGAGAATTGCTGCGGATGACGGCTTCTGGAGATATTTATCGTTAAAGGTAATTCCGGACGTAGTAGCGGCAAGATGGGGAAAAGATAATGAAAGTCATTATTGGAGCACCCCAGGAAGAGTCTGGCTTAAGCAGATATGGTGGTATGTTCACCTTTCCTGGAAAAACGATGAAACGAATACGCGCAAAATTATAGAGAGTTCTAATTGCTCGACTGACACTATCCTTAACTTCGTTGAGAGAACAGGCAAAAAAGGAACGTGTATTGAAGCATACAGATGGATAATATTTTTCTACAGTACAATTCCTTCTGATGTGCTGTACGACTATAATAAGAACAGAAAAACAGACGATTTATTCAGAGTGATAATGAAGTTGAATACGGCAAGGATGATGGTTTCAGAACCAGCTCTTTGCAGTGGCGGCTGTGAAGGTTATGCAAAGAAACTTTTCTTTGATGCCGGAATAGATATTGATTCTGTTTCTGTTAGAAAATAAACAGGGGATAAAAGTATGACAATTCTTGAAGAAATCAGAGAAAGCTTTGCATCTATGACTTCTTACGGAGCAATGCGGATTAATAGTCTTGCGGACGAATATATGGCTTTTGTTGTTCGTATACCGGATGGCTATGGTGTGGCGATTCCTGTTGACGCAGGTGTTGAAGTTGCCGAAAAATTCAACAGCTGTAAATTCCGGACCGGACTTCTTTCTATTGAGGGAAATCCGTCAAATTATCTTATGCTTATCTCTGCCTTTGAAGAGTACAGATATGAGTTTGCTTCCTTATGTGCGGAACTCATTGCTCCTGGTGAAAATGGCAAGGTTAGAGCAGCTTTACTCGCGTGTCCTTTGGATTGGTGGAAGAAATGGAGAGAGCTCGTTGGGAATGACATAAAGGACAGAACTATTTATAGCGTTATCGCAGAAATGTGCGTTCTTGAAAATAGGCTTATTAGCGATCCTTCTGCCGAATGGACAGCCTTGCGTATGGGGAGTCATGACATTGAATGTGCAACAGAGAGTTGCGAAGTCAAATCAACATGCAAGAGATACGGAGCGGAAATCAATGTGGCTGGTCAGCATCAGCT
>CAKRVU010000212.1 GCA_934408835.1 uncultured Oscillospiraceae bacterium
AATCAATCCCGAGCATATCGAGTTCGTCCAGACCGTTTTCAATGGCAGGACCGATATCCGCTTCTGTGTTCTTTCCTTCAATGATTCCTTCCAGCGTATCGTGGACCACAGTACCAAGAGATGAGTACACATTGGCACATTGATCTCGCGGCTTGATATAAGTCAGATATGCATTATATGGACAATCGTGGATCGTACTCAGCTTTGAATAGCTGTACACCTGCGCCCCTTTGTCATACAGTGCCTGTAGCTCAGGGACTACTACTCTTTGTCCCATTTACATCACTCCTCTACCCATTTCACATATTTTGTTAATCCTTCTTGATAAGCTTCGCGTCCGAGGTCGGCAACGTTCTTTTTAGACCCTTCTGGAATCAACCCGTCAGGCCATATATATCCAACCTTTGTTTTCAGGATCGGGTTATTCACAATAAGCTTTTTACACTCGTTGACCAGATGCTCTTCTTCGAGCCCTTCATCGTAGGCCAGAATGATTTTCTTTGGCAGCATTCGTTTGATGTATTTGGCCTGTGTATCCGATACATGACAGCCACACGTTGCGAGGGCAATATTGCATCCGAACGAATCACATTGCTGAACTGCTTTTTCAGATTCAAACAGAACGATATTCCCTGTTTCCTGAATCCGATGATAGTTCTCCGCGTATCCAAACAGTGTTTTGCTGCGTGGACAAGAGATCAACGGATACCAGCGTTTATCATGCTCGCACTCATAATTGGCGCGACCCATGATGCCGACCAGAGAACCATCGGTCGCCCGCTCTGGGATCGTGATTCGATTTGACTCCACATCATAACCGACACCGAATTTTTGCTGAGTATCCAGACTGATACCATCTTTGATGAAGCGGAGATTATATTTGTTTGCATACGGTTCCAGAGTCTCCTCTGGGTACGTTTTCAAATCTTCCATTTCTTCTTCATAGTCCGGCATTAGTTTTAGAAAGAACCCGCCGAACGGCCAATGTGTTTTGATATTGACCTCCTCTTCGGAGATGCCAGCCTTTTGTGCCGCAAATTTTAAGGAGTCTGGAAACGAACATCTTTTGACATCCATAATCAGACTGAAAAGATTCCCCTTTTGGTTTGTAGAGAAAACAAAGAACCGAAGCGTGCCGCAATCGAGCATACAACTAGTTGGATTTCGCTGCTCTTCCCGAGCGAACCGCAGATTATTTTTGAGAGGATTGAACTTGATATTTTCAAAGCCAAGTGCTTCAAGGATCTGAATGATTTTGTCTGGCTGATTTTCAAGCTTAGACGTTAATACATTGACATCCATTCATATCGAAGCCTCCCTTCTTATTTATCTGCGGTCGTACTGGCCATGGTCATTTACAATGGTACAGAAACCAATTTCGATCCAACGGTTCCAAGCTGAATCCCACTGATAAAGAAGAGTTTGACCATCTTCATCAGAACGAGTTTTATTCAGAAAAAGAACCATATATTTTTTGTCTTTATCCATGTTGAATGGCTCTTTGATTTTTGGATTATCCTTATTCCGCCGATAGGGATTGCAATCAAATTTCTCACCGGTATATTCGTCCTGCCAGGCTGGTCTTGCAAATACGGCTTGAGCCACCACCTCTTTTATCTGTTTTGAATTTGACAAACAAGTAGCATCAAGCCAGCGCTGATTCGTAGTATGTAAAGCCAACTGGAACGTACAGATCATAGCGACCTGTTCTTTTGAGACGGTATTAAAAATGCGGCGACTGTTCATCAGCAATGCCTGCCACATCTTATCGTCAACACCATCATCTGATTTCATGGTGTCGTAGATGATTGCCTTTGTGCCGGATCTTGCAAGACGCTTGATGTACTGAAGCACTTTAGAAGTGTCGTTTTCGAACATTTTTACAAAGCGAATATTGGAATACTTTTCTTTTGTAATGGCTGCTGCCTTACGAAGCATCTCCAATTCCTCTTCATTAAAATGGCCAAGACTGAGCTTTTTACGGGTGATTTTCCAGTAGTCCAATTCTTTCGTGAGGATGTGAACCAGTAACATATTTTTATATGCCTTGCTCTGCATCTCGTTTGAAATAATCGCAACACCTGTGCCGCCTTCTGCAAACGGGAGAACCATATTTTCAAAGATAAAACTTGATTTTCCTGTGCCGCTGTGACCGGCAAACAAATACATATCCCCAACAGGAGCGCCAAGCGTCAGATAATTCAATAGAGGTGCTCCGGCTGCATAACTGATTCCCTGATCCATACCGGCATTACACTGCTGGATGTATCTTTCATCAACAACAAGATTTTCGATCTTTGAATCGTTGCCGGTTGTCAACGCCACACTGTTATTGAGCAGCTCGAAAGTGTTATACACATC
>CAKRVU010000213.1 GCA_934408835.1 uncultured Oscillospiraceae bacterium
CTTGTTCAGCATGAAAAAATTACATTTGCTCAAATGGAAGAGCTAAGCGAAAACATAGATGAATGCCTTTCAAGTGGAAGATGCTCTCTATTCTATTTAACGAAAAGGACTTAAAAAGAAAAGCAGGATGCCGTTCAGGTATCCTGCTTTCTAAATAAATGAAGCTTTGTGGGAGGGTTGAAAATGCCTGACAATCCAGCGACAATCAAAAAAGTTGCTATCTATATCCGCGTGTCAACTAAATTCCAGGTTGACAAGGATTCCCTTTCTGTTCAGCGTAGAGAACTCGGGACATATTCAGAGATGATTCTCGGCTGCTCGGATTATGTTGTCTTCGAGGATGCCGGATATTCAGCAAAAAACACAGACCGTCCTGACTATCAGCGAATGATGGCAAGGCTGCGTACAGGCGAATTTTCTCACCTACTGGTCTGGAAAATTGACCGCATCAGCCGAAACTTGCTCGATTTTACAGAGATGTACAATGAGCTTAGATCCCTTGGTGTTACCTTCGTCTCTAAAAACGAGCAATTTGATACAAGTAACGCTATCGGAGAAGCGATGCTCAAGATCATTTTGGTCTTTGCTGAACTTGAACGAAAAATGACTTCAGAAAGAGTGACAGATGTAATGCTTTCTAGGGCAAGCAACGGGCAATGGAATGGTGGCAGAATCCCATATGGATACCAGTACGACAAGGCATCAAAAAAATTCTCTGAAAACCCAAGTGAAGCCAAAACAGTAAGAACAATCTATAACATGTACGAACAGTATCGGTCGCTAATTTATGTTGCCAGATATCTCAATCAGGCTAATATAAAGACACGAAGAGGATATGAATGGACGCCAACTGTGATTCAAAACATTCTGCGAAACCCATTTTACATCGGTTCGTATGTATACAATGTCCATGATGATGGCAAGGGTGGCAAGAAAAAAGAGAAAAAAGAGTGGATAACAGTGGAAAATCATCATGAGGCAATTATCTCAAAAAAGCAATATGATTCTGTATCAAATGTTCTAACAAAAAACCAGAAAAATGATTTTTCTTTCAGCAAGGCATATGTGCGAAAAAACATCCATGTGTTCGCTGGCTTGGTGAAGTGCGGGGAATGCGGTTGTGCAATGACGGCAAGCCCTGATAGATACCGTGCAAGCGGATGGCGTCCATCAATTTACGGTTGTGCAAGAAGACGCCGCAACTCTGGAGCTTGCACGAATAAATTTGTATCAGATGCTTCAATAGGCGATTTTATAATCAACTACATTGCAAATATCATAAGGTTGAAGAGTGTAGTGAACAAAAACACGTCTTTAGAGTCATTAGAAAAAAGAATTTTGCGAGGGGAAGCATTTAAAAACGTAACCGGGATGGTCGGAGGTCTTGAAGAGATAAAAGAAATGCTACTCTCCGGCGAGTCTGGATTTGAATACAAACCGTCAATTGCCACTTCAACCCCAGATAAAAAAGAGTCTGAAGTCGAATATCTAAATGAGCGATACCGAAAATGCGAAACGGTTATGAACAGGCTTAAAACCTTATATCTATACGGAGACGGCAGCATGTCTCAGACAGAATATATTCTGGAGCGAGAAAAAATTCTGGAAGAACTGGCCGGAATAGAGAAAAAGCTCACTGAGCTAAATAATGCAGAGATGACCAGAATTGACTCAAATGACGAATTTTCTCAAAAGGCAAGCTATTTTATAATGCTTGACCGAATCATGAACTCAAAATATATCAATTATGAAAAATTCTCACTATCTGTAGACAAAGTAACTCAACGTGCATTCTTTTTGCAGGTAATCGAAAAAGTAATAGTCAAAGATGGTAGAGTCACTTCAATCTATTTCAGGAATGGAATCGTAAACACGTTCACATATGCAGAATAACAGAAAGCACCCCGCATCAAACGATGTGAGGTGCTTTTTCTTTAGTGACATGTAGGTTGGCTTTTACCAAAGAAATCCATACACTTTCAGATGAGCTATATGCTATTGGATGACAGCGAGCCAATACCGCGAATTTTTATTCTGATTTTATGTATAAATACTCAAAAATAAATTCGACGGATTATAAGCATCGGGTTCAAACCTCCGTTTAAGATGTTCTAAATCCAATCCGTCCTGCTAATCGTAAACATCGAAAAATAAGCAAAAACCCAATGGTTTCAGGCCGTTTCAGTGGATTTTTCAGGTTTTTCTTTTCTTTTATACTATAAGCATGGCATCGCCAAAACTAAAGAAACGATATTTCTCTTCTACGGCCACTTTATAGGCCGCCATGGTCTTTTCGTAGCCGTACAGCGCGGACACCAGCATGATGAGGGTGCTCTCCGGCAGGTGGAAGTTGGTGATGA
>CAKRVU010000214.1 GCA_934408835.1 uncultured Oscillospiraceae bacterium
TTGCCGGTCTTGAGCAGTTGATTGAATTTTTGACCGGTTTGCGGTTTGTACCGGAAGATCTCGAGTACTTGCGGGAGACCAAGCTGTTTTCTGAAGAATTTCTGCGGTATCTTGAAACTTTTCAATTTTCTTGCGACGTCTGGTCGGTGTCAGAGGGAACGCCTATTTTTCCAAACGAACCCGTTATTGTAGTTCGAGGACCTTTGATACAGACGCAGTTCATAGAGACCATGCTTTTGACTACGGTGAATCATCAATCGCTGATCGCCACCAAGGCAAGTCGCATGGTGCGTGCGGCAAACGGGAAATCGGTTTTGGAATTTGGCGCACGGCGCGCGCAGGGGTATGACGGTGCGATGTATGGCAGCAGAGCGGCCTATATTGGCGGTTGCACTGGAACCTCTTGTGTGATATCCGCTTCCCGTTTTGGGATTCCCGTATCAGGAACTATGGCGCACAGCTGGGTGCAGAGTTTTGACAGCGAATATGACGCGTTTCGAAGATATGCCGAAATCTATCCGCAAGAATGTGTCCTTCTGATCGATACCTATAATGTTTTGAAACAGGGAGTGCTCAACGCCATCCGAGTATTTGATGAAATACTGTTGCCGCAGGGGATCCGACCCAAGGGTGTTCGCATTGATAGCGGAGACATTGCATATCTTTCCAAAAAAGTGAGAAGAATTTTAGATGACGCCGGATATTCAGATGTACCGATTATCGCCTCTAATTCCCTTGATGAGTATATTATTCGTGACTTATTGTTACAAGACGCGGCGGTAGATGTCTTTGCAGTTGGCGAAAATTTAATTACATCAAAGAGCAGTCCGGTGTTTGGCGGAGTTTATAAACTGGTAGCTGTTCAGCGGAACGGTTTATTGCAACCGCGAATCAAAAAAAGCGAGACGGTAGAAAAGGTGAATTGGCCGCATTTTAAGAAGTTGTATCGTTTTTACCAACGTGAAACTGGGCGTAGTGTTGCGGATTTGGTGACGTTATACGATGAGCAAATAGCTTCTTTTGAAGGATATGAAATTTTTGATCCAAACGCGATATGGAAAACGAAGGTGCTTACTGGAATCACAGCAAAGGAATTGTTGCAACCGGTCTTTTTAAAAGGACGGCTTGTATACCCATCTATTTCAACGACTGAAATTCGCACGAGTTCTATTCAGCAAATAGATAGCCTTTGGGACGAGGTCAAACGATTTGAAAATCCGCATCGGTATTATGTGGATTTTTCAAAAAAATTATGGGAAATGCGCAATCAGATGTTACGGGGTTTATAAGAATGTGATTTGGAGCGTCAATAGCATAAGGCGATGGTGAATGGAAAACACGTGGCGTTTGATGAGATCGGGTATGTGTTTGCCGCCGATTGATATTGACGTAAAGATTGACATTTCATTGAGACGGGTGTACACTAAGAAAGAAAAAAGTGGAAATTAGGAGGATTTGATGGAACGGACTTCATTTTCGCAATTATATCAGCATTATCAGGCAATGGATGGGAACCAGGTTTCTGTCTGTGGTTGGGTTCGCACAATTCGCAATTCAAAGATGATCGGATTTATTGAATTAAATGACGGCAGTTGTTTTCGTGGCGTACAGATTGTGGCAGAGGAAACTCGCGTTGTCAACTTTAAAGAGATTTTATCCTGTAATGTTGGAACGGCGTTGACAATTTGCGGGACGCTGGTGTTGACGCCTCAATCGCGGCAACCGTTTGAAATTCATGCTGATGAGATTGAAATCGTTGCCCCTTCCTCGCCTCAATATCCCCTTCAGAAAAAGAGGCATACTTTTGAATATCTGCGTACCATTTCGCATCTAAGACCGCGCGCAAATGCGTTTAATGCTGCTTTTCGGGTGCGCTCTGTTGCGGCGTATGCCATTCATAAGTTTTTCCAGGAACGAGATTTCCTTTATGCGCATACGCCGATTTTAACGGCAAGTGACGCGGAAGGAGCCGGAGAGATGTTTCGCGTTACTACGCTTGATCCCAAAAACCCGCCTCTTCTTGAAGATGGGTCTGTGGACTTTTCAAAAGACTTTTTCGGCAGCCCGGCGTCCCTTACCGTTTCCGGTCAATTAGAGGCCGAAGCAATGGCGTTGGCATTCGGGAAGGTGTATACCTTTGGACCGACTTTCCGTGCGGAGCATTCTAATACAACAAGACATGCGGCTGAATTTTGGATGGTGGAGCCTGAGATTGCTTTTGCAGATTTGCAGGATGATATGACGTTGGCATGGGATATGATACAGTTTGTCGTTCAGTACGTTTTGGAACATTGTCCTCAAGATTTGGAATTTTTCAATCAGCGA
>CAKRVU010000215.1 GCA_934408835.1 uncultured Oscillospiraceae bacterium
CTATGATTTTAAGCAGCACCGATACCTGAAAACAGAAACAATAGACCAACAAACCGCTCAAAAAGTGGAAGAAATCTTACAAAAAGAACACAAGAACGCATTCTGTTTTACTGTAGTTAATGACCTAATGCAGGTGTATTATTCCTTTTTTAATTCTCCCGCGGAAGAAGCTTACTATCGCGCCTCCATCACAACGCCATTGCGCAGTTTTATTTGCGGAAAGCGTGTGCCGGAACATTCGCCGATCCGATATATGGTAATTGACACCTTTGAACAGATTCATAAGCTTCGTGATAAGCTGATCGATATGGGATTGCAGTCGGAAATTTCAGTTCGGATTTTTGAAAGCGATGTGCAAAAGGGCTATTATCATTTAGAAATTCAAAGCCTGAAAGTCAGCAAACTGGGATTACTCAAAACACTGAAAGACGATACCGATTGCAACAAAGTCGCAGTATTTGTAAGCCATGCATATAATCTCCCAATTTTGGAGATCGCAAACGACCCGTTTGCAATCATGGACGAAAACGATTTACTACAAACAGGTCGCTTTATCGCCATTGATCACCAACCGAAAAAGATCTTAAAAGCAATGGAAAAGTTGTTGTATTCTAGGATATAGTATGGTATACTAGTATTGTTCCAAAACATAAAACACATAAAAAATCGACAGTTTCTTTTCGAACCTGTCGGACAACCGAAATTACTATTCATTTCTGAACCATTTTACAAAGGAGAGTATGATGTCAGAAAATACGTTGATATTAAAAGGAAATATCATTTTTTCAAAAAATCCGGATCAATTTACAGAATACCCAAATGGATATCTAGTCGTGCAAGACGGTAAAATAACCGACTGCTTTTCTTCGCTGCCGGAATCTTTTCAAAAAATGCCGCTAATTGATTACCAAAATTGTCTAATCATTCCCGGTCTGGTAGATCTTCATTTGCACGCACCCCAATATCCTATTTGCGGAATTAACATGGACTTGGAACTGATTCCGTGGCTGAACCAATATGCTTTTGTGGAAGAATCAAAATATATTGAAAGCGCTTATTTTACAAAAGCATATGCCAAATTCGTTTCTGATTTGCAAAAAAGCGCTACCACACGCGCAGTCATTTTTGCCACCATTCATACCGAAGCCACAAAATATTTGATGGATGAATTGGAAAAAAGCGGTTTATCGGCTATGGTCGGTAAAGTGAATATGGATCGGAATTCCTCGGAGGCTTTGACGGAAGATACAGCCACCTCTTTGGAAAAAACCGAACGCTGGATTTTAGACACAAAGAACCGATATCAAAATGTATCTCCGATTATTACACCTCGCTTTGTCCCCTCCTGCAGCGGACAGCTTATGCGCGGATTAGGAGAACTTGCTGAAAAATACCATTTGCCTGTGCAATCCCATCTTTCGGAAAACCAAAGCGAAATTGAATGGGTTCAGGAGCTGCATCCTGACAGCAGTTGTTACGGCGACGTGTACCACAAATACGGTTTGTTTGGAAATCCACCCAAAACAGTCATGGCGCATTGCGTCCACTGCCCAGATATAGAACTAAAACTGATGAAAGAAAATGGTGTGTATATTGCACATTGTCCTCAGTCTAATATTAATTTACGAAGCGGTATAGCTCCTATTCACCGCTATCTGGAATCAGGAATTCCAATTGGTCTTGGCAGCGACTTGGCCGGCGGAGCCGTGATGTCCATGTTCCGCGCTGTTACAGACGCAATTCAGGTCTCCAAACTCCGCTGGGCAATGACGACCAGGGATTTCTCACCTGTTACCATGACACAATCTTTTTATATGGCAACCAAAGGAGGCGGCTCCTTCTTTGGAAAGGTGGGAAGCTTCGAGAAGGACTATGAAATGGATGCCTTAATTTTGGACGATTCTTCCACCGGATTTTCTGAAAATCTTACCACGGCGCAACGGCTAGAACGAATCATGTACTTGGGAGACGATCGGAACATTGTTCAGAAATTTGTCGGCGGAAAACCGCTCTTCCCAGAATCAAGATAAAATAGCTGAAGCACTATTCACCGAAGGCGGATAGATAAAAACCAAGATATCAGATAAAGAAGCAGTAAAAAATAAGCTGCCGTCTATCTCGACTCTGTTGTAATATCAGGATTTTATAGTGCGTGCCAATCGCTGCACAAGCAGCCTAGGGCAATCAGACTTTTATGCGGCGAAGTCATTAGACTTCTATGTTGCATCAAAAGTCTTTTTTTATCAATAAACAGAGAGGAACAGCTTGAATGCAACACTTTTTTGCACAGTCTACAGAACAATTATTGGAAACCTTTCAAG
>CAKRVU010000216.1 GCA_934408835.1 uncultured Oscillospiraceae bacterium
ACGTCAACCGGATAATTCAATTTCTTTTGGAAACACTGTTAAAAAAGGAGGTTTATCGTCATGAATGAAAACCAGCAATTGTTAAAGGACATTTCTAATACGGCAAATACCGGAATCGACGCCATATCCAGTCTGCTTCCCGAAGTTAAAAACGCGCGGATGCAGAACACCCTTCTCAATCAGCTCCATCATTACCGCGAGTTTGCCGGAAGGACCGGTGCGCAGCAGAAAAAATCGCTGATTCATACGGCAGCCAAAATGAGTATGAAAATACAAACCAAAATGAATCCATCGCCTTCCCACATTGCAAGTATGATGATGCAAGGAAGTGAAATGGGGATCATTAAGCTTCAAAAATCACTGAATCATCATCCCACTGCCTCCAGACGTGCCCGCGACTTGGCGGATGAAATGATACGATTTCAACAAAAAACCATTGACGCATACAAACCTTTTCTTTAAGCCACAGAACGGGGAGGGAATCCTATGAAAAAAATATTGCGCGGTAGTCATTCTCAGATTGATCCCGATGTAAAAAATACACCCACCAGTTTTTCACCTATTGTTCAAAATAGTTTGCAGCAAAAAAGCGACCAGTTTGTGTGTATAGAAGAAAGCAGAAAATGCCCGCATCTTCCACACGATTCCATTCATTTCCAAAATTAACTTGAAGGTTACGTTTCTTGTGTTATAATAGAAATGAGGGAGGGGAACTATTCCTGCTCCTTTTCGGCAAAAAGAGTTCTTTTTCACCAAGGTGACGTCAATTGGTTGCTAAAATGTCTGTAATGCGGTGCCTTTTGATCCAGAAACGAACCCTTTGACGTTGCCGGACATCATCTTGTTGCAGCTGCGAGGCGATTATGAAAAAACTTTGGAAAATTATCACAAGCCGTATCTTTTTGACAACCTTTCTGTTATTTCTGGAATTCTGTATTTTAATCGGTATCCTGATTTGGCTCGGGACAGGATATTATATCTATAGCATTCTGTTGTATGCCTTTAGCGGCATTATGGTTCTTGTTGTCATCAACCGCAATGATAATCCCGCTTATAAACTTGCTTGGGTTGTTTGTATCATGCTCATTCCAACAGTGGGCGGGGTGTTGTATCTGATCTTCGGCAGAAAACGCACAACTCGGCAGATGGCAAACACTTTTCAAAAAATCGAACAGGATGATCTCCCGTATCTTCCGGATCATCAGGAGCTGATTCAAAAAATAGAGGCCGAAAATCCTCATTGCGCCTGTCAGGCTCGTGCGATTTTTCAAACCACGAAACATTCGGTTTTTGTCAATACTGTCACTGATTTTTTGAGTCCCGGGGAAGAAAAATTCCGTCGAATGCTAATTGATTTACAAAAGGCGGAAAAATTTATTTTTCTGGAGTATTTTATCATTACGCCGGGGAAAATGTGGGGAGAAATTCTCAAAATTTTGTTACAAAAAGCTGCCGAAGGGGTTGACGTTCGCCTGATTTATGATGATTTCGGTACCATTACGACATTACCTAGCGGATATGATGAAACCTTGCAAAAAGCAGGGATTAGAACCTGTGTGTTTAACCCATATAAAGCGCGTCTGAACGCCCTGATGAATAACCGTGATCACCGAAAGATTTTAATTGTCGATGGAAATATTGGATATACCGGCGGAATCAATTTGGCGGACGAATATATCAACGAAAAGGAACGTTTCGGATACTGGAAGGACGCCGCTATTGTACTGGAAGGAGAGGCTGTTTACAGCCTTACCATTTTGTTTTTAAGGAATTGGAGATACCTGACGGGTGAAGTCCCATTTTACGATAAATACCGTCCGACCAAGGAGTATCCTACTGATGGGTATGTGATGCCGTTTGGGGATAATCCGGTAGCAAAAGAGCGGGTTGCCGAGGCTGCTTATCTTCAAATCATACACTCTGCTGTTCATTACGTTTATATTGAAACGCCTTATCTGGTAATGGATAACGAGTTGACGACTGCGTTAGTACTTGCGGCTAGAAGCGGCGTTGACGTCCGCATTGTTACGCCTCATATCCCTGATAAATTTTATGTTCATGCTCTTACTACTGCCTCTTATCAGGAGTTGATCGAAAATGGGGTGAAAATTTATGAGTATACCCCTGGATTTATTCACTCCAAGGTGATACTCGCCGATGATACAGTAGGAATGGTCGGAACAGCTAATTTTGATTTCCGTAGCCTTTACCTCCATTTTGAATGCAGCGTCTGGCTTTACCGCACCTCCTCTTTGAAACAAATCAAAAAAGATTTTTTGGATATTTTGGCTGTATCTCAATCG
>CAKRVU010000217.1 GCA_934408835.1 uncultured Oscillospiraceae bacterium
CCGGCGCAAGGTTGATGATGATTTTTTGAGACGGAAAACGAAAGCCGCAGTTTTTTATGGCGGAGCGAACGCGATCCCGGCTTTCTTTTACGGCGGCGTCGGGAAGTCCTACAATTTCAAATGAACACATTCCATGGGAAAGGTCAATTTCTATTTGAACCGGGTATGCGTGTAGCCCCAGCAGACCCATACTGTGAATTGTTGTTAGCATAATGCCCTCCTTTTATCAACATATATTCATTATATTACAGGTTTTGACCAAATTCAAGAGATTTGCTCTTTTTCTTGGGAAAATCGCTGTGAGACAAGAAGACACAATGGTTATTATGGAATATACACAAATAACACTTGGAATATATAAATATTTTTGTGTATTATTTTGCGAAAAACCTATTGACATTTCTTTTGACGCCTGATATAATATAGGTACAGAGAACATCCAATGAGAATAAAGAAAGGGGATTGAAACCAATGGATTTATCTGAAAACCAAAATAAAATAGATTGTGGCAATTCCCATCTGTTCGAGAAATAGCGTTTGAAAGTGTGGGCAAAAGATTAGAACTTTTCTATCGGACCCAAAAGAATTTACTCTTAATGTAAGAAACGCAATTTTGTAAATTTATTTCAGCTGGTCATCGAAGGATGTTGCTCCTTCCAATAGAGATTTGGAATATGATGAAATAAAAAAGATGACTTTTTAATTCAAAAAAATTGATTGATATGGGAATTTGTCATACAGCACAGATGATTTTAAAACTATTCATCAAGAAATTTTTATAGAGGTCATTATGGATTCAATTATAATTTAGCGTCGGCTGAGATCAGTCGGCGCTATTTTTATAAGCTTTAAACTGTTGGATCTCACGAAGGGTTTTGTACGTTTCAAAGAAATGTTCAAACCTTTGTTATGGCAAAATAATTAGACGTCAGATGGCTAGATAAATAACTTGAATTCAAAAACTACAATTATTTTTATTTATTTTGAATATTTTTGTATCATTTTGCGAAAAAGCTTGATTGAATATTGCCATAAGGCGTGATATAATAGAGTTTAGAAAGGAGAAATATTTTCCATTCCTTCCAGGGTGGGAAATGCGGATAGAAAACCAATGGTGATGATGCCGACTACCGTTACGGAATCGGAATGATATTTTAAAAAGAGGAGTGATTTTGTGTGAAACAAAATGGTATGGAGCAGATATATAATGTTGTTTTATTGGGGCATGGCGGATCTGGTAAGACGTCTCTTAGCGGGGCTATTTTATTCTGCACCGGAGCAGTGGGACATCTGGGATCGGTTGCGGAAGGAAACACAGTGAGCGATCACCTTCGTGAAGAACAGAAAAGAAAATCTTCTATCGCTTTATCGTTGCTGCGAACTCATTATCAAACGGCAAAGCTGAATTTATTAGACGCTCCCGGTTCCTTTGATTTTGAAATCGAGGCGGAAGAAGGATTGCTGGCTGCCGATGGGGCAATCATTGTTGTTTCAGGAAAATCCGGCGTTACGACAGGCGTTAAAAAAGCGGTTCGCGCAGTCCAGAAAAGCGGGAAATCACTCTTGTTTTTTGTGAATAAACTGGATGAGGGTCATGCCGATTTTTATCGGGTGTTCGAACAGCTAAAGACAGAATTTGGACCGTCTGTCTGTCCGATGGTTGCACCTGTTTATCGCAACGGCGAAATGGATTGTTATGTGGATTTATTAGGACAGAAGGCGTATACTTATTCGGATGCCGGTGTTCGCGTAGAGGTTGAGATGCCGAATATGGAGCACCGACTGGAGGGATTTACTGCGGCCATTAGCGAGTCGGTGGCGGAGAGCAATGAGGAGATGTTTGAAAAATATTTTTCCGGGGAGCAATTTACCCGTCAAGAATTAGTGAACGGAATTCACAAGGGTGTAAAGGATGGGGCTGTTTTACCGGTGTTTTGCGGGTCTGCTTTCATGCAGGCTGGGATTCGGTTTCTGCTTGATGGAGTGGTTTCCCTGTTGCCCAGCGCTGATGAAGTCGCTGAGTCTTTATCGCTTTCGTCGCCAAACAGCATGGTAGCTCAGGTGTTCAAAACGGTAGCGGATCCTTTTTACGGTACGCTTTCTTATTTGCGGGTTTATTCTGGAAAATTGGAGACGGGAGGTCACTATCGAAACCAATGTACCGGTGAAGACGAGCGGTTGGGAAAGTTGTTCACTCTATGCGGAAAACAGCAGGAGCCGCTTGAGATGATCGGTGCTGGAGATATCGGTGTAGCAGTTAAGGTTCCATTAAAAACAGGAGATGTATTGGG
>CAKRVU010000218.1 GCA_934408835.1 uncultured Oscillospiraceae bacterium
TCTATTATATCCAAGCACATCACAGACATCCTTTGTTCTGTGCTAAAGATGTATGTAATATACTGGTATAATACTGGGGTATAAGAGAGCAAATGACGCTGTAGGCCAACTTGTTTACAACCTTGATACGGCGAAACGCCGTAACAAGGTTCCGGGAAACTACCGAAAGGATGGAAGTCAAACAAAACAAACCCAACAGATGATCTTCGTCAACGAGAGCGGGCTTTATGCACAGGAAAACCCATAGTACTGATAATCAGTTAGTTAACCTACCTGCTACCGCAAAACGCGGTTTTACCTCGGCAGCAACAGGTAAGAAGAAAGTTGGAACAGTAGCAAAGCGCTGGTGTAAGTTAATCTTCGTCAGCGAGAGCGGATTTTCTGCTTTTTGAACTGTTGCATTTTTCTTGCAACACCCACAAAACGCAACTATTGCATATTTTGCAATGTTTCAGATGCCAGTCACTACCCATGTACGGTGTTTCACCGTATCAAGTCTGCCTAAGAAAGTCTCCCAGTCAGCCTGAGACAGGCATCCTGTCCCCGGCTAACAGTCTCCTAAACTAAGGGATATAAATTTCTATCTCTCGAAAACAAGATTGCCTATCTAACCTTGCGAGTTTCTGCAGCCATGGCAGTCTCGTTGATTGCATTTTCTTCATTCACTTCTTTTTGCTTGCTTATATTTTTCAATACAGCTTTTCGACAGCATATTTTGCCCACTTACAATGTTATTTTTTAGTAATTTCACCTTATAAAACAAAAAGAAAGCCGTTTGCTTAAAAATAAAGATGCATTTATTACACCTTTTCATTTTTTTATTGTACCTTTGCACTGGAATTTCGCCTTTCACGGCATTTTTCCAAGACATTGTGGGTAAAAATTACGCATTCGCTATTATTTCGCGTTTAGCCAAGAGCCTCGGAAACTCTAATTGGAATAAAAAGCACGAAAATAATATGTGACAGGTGGCTCGTATTGTAGCTTCTGGAATACCAACAGCGATGCACACGCCATAGGGCGTGATGCATTCTTATAGGTATTCCGGGGCTCCATTCCGAGGCCGCCCCGTGCTAAACGCGATAAGAGGCATCACGCCTTTCTTATACCCTATTGCGTTTTGCGGATTGATAGTTGGGTGCAATTAGCAAACTATCAATCAAAGATATTGTATGCGCTACATAGGAAGTAAGATCTTGATGTTGTCCAACATCAAAAATGTTATCGACCAAAACACCGAGAATGTTCAGACCATTGCTGATGTATTTTCGGGGACAGGAGTCGTGTCACGATTCTTTAAGCAAAACGGATACACCGTTTACTCTAACGACAGTTTATATATGTCGTACGTATTGAGCAAAGGAATGTTGGAAATGGACAATCCATTAAGTCCGAAGTTGAAAGAAACTATCAATCACCTCAATACCCTAACCGTCGAAAATGCCAAATGGTTCGACATCAATACAGCTTTTATCTACCAGAACTATTCTCCAAACGAGAATAGTAAAAGGATGTATTTCCAAAATAAAAATGCCATAAAGATAGACTTGATAAGGCAAGAGATAGAACGATTGAAACCACAAATGACTGAAAGTGAATATTTCTATCTTTTAGCTTTGCTCATCAATGCCGTACCATATGTGTCCAACATAACTGGCACTTATGGAGCATACCTGAAATTCTGGGACAAAAGGACTTACAATCCTTTAGTTCTCCAAGAAGCAGAAATTTTGCACAGCAACGTTGATTGCAAATGCTATAATATGAACGCCACTGATTTTGCGCAGCAAGTAGTAAGCGATTTGGCCTATCTCGACCCTCCCTATAATGGCAGGCAATATATGCCAAACTATCATATACTCGAAACTATTGCAAGATACGATTACCCACAGATAAAAGGTATAACTGGTATGCGTATCGATCCCGAAAAGATGTCGGATTTCTGCAAGAAGAGCAAGGCAGAACAAGCGTTTCGGGAATTACTGACAAATCTCAACTGTAGATACATCTTATTATCATATAACAACGAAAGTTTGCTATCCACAGACGTGATGTCTCAAATCATTCAAGAAGCAGGAATCAGACAAACATTCAGATTGTTCGAATATGACTACAGAAGATATAAAAACAAAATTCCAAACAATGCCGCAGGCTTAAAGGAACAACTCTATTTTATCGAAAAAAAACTATGATGAAGTCTCCTCTCAATTACATCGGCGGGAAGTACAGGCTAATGCCTCAAATACTTCCTTTGTTTCCAAAACAGATAAATACCTTTGTCGATTTATTT
>CAKRVU010000219.1 GCA_934408835.1 uncultured Oscillospiraceae bacterium
GTTTTTCCCGTACCGGCTGCCGCCAATACCAGTAAATTTCGGTCGCGCTCCATTACAACACGTTTTTGTTCTTCGTTTAAACAATTCGGAAGTGTAGTACTCATAGGCGGTTCCTCTATTTTTATTCTATCATTCCATACAGTGTATCAAAAATCATTAAAATACCTACGACTGCAATAAACAGTCCGTTAATCAAACAATAGGCGATTCGCAGACGAACTCTCTTGATATGATATCCCATAAGACCGATCATCAAACCGGAGGACAAAACGCCGATAAGAGTAAAGATCAGAAGAAGCTCGCCTCCAGAAAACCCCCATAGGGAATAAGCGAGATAGGAAAACAAGTATCCCAGCAGATACCCTGCCGGCAGAAGCGTCAAAATTCCTGCTGTACGTGCATATTCATACCGTTTTTCGCGCAAAAAAAGAATTAAAATCAAAAAGATAATCGCCAGTATGGAAACCGATTCCACTACCATATCATTCTTTCCTTTCTTTGATCCTCATCCAATATTGTTTTGCCAGCTGTTCTGTTTTGTTGTCGCCATAATGATAATATACGGCATTCGCAAGATCATTCGGCAGATATTGTTGTTTGACATAATGCCCCGGATAATCGTGCGGATATTGGTAGTTTTGTCCTATTTGTTCATTTCCTGCGCCGTCATAATGACAATTTTGCAATGCGCGCGGAAAATCGACTCCCCTACCGCTTTTCACATCTTCCATAGCACGGGCCATAGCAAGATAAGCGCTGTTCGATTTTGGTGATGTAGCAAGAAGAATGACAGCGTTCGCCAGAGGAATTCTTCCTTCTGGAAGTCCTAATTGTATTGCGCTGTCAACACAAGCCTTTACGATCGGAATGACCTGCGGATATGCAAGTCCGATATCCTCTGCTGCGATTACCAGCAACCTCCGGCAAGGAGACAATAAATCTCCTGCCTCCAATAAACGAGCCAGATAAAACACAGCGGCATTTTCATCGCTTCCACGAATCGATTTTTGTAGTGCGGAAAGCAAATCATAATGCTCATCCCCATCCCGGTCGTATCGGGTAACGCTTCGCTGCGAAAGCTCTTTCGCCAGTTCGACAGAGACGACTCCATCCGGCGCTGTGATAACAGCTAATTCTACAGTGTTAATGGCTTTTCTAACGTCACCGCCACAGCCAACGGCAATCTGTCGGATCACGTCATCTGATGGGTGACAAGAAGGAGCCGCCTTTTGAAATGCCCGCGCAATGGCCGGACAAATTTCTTCTACTGTTAATGAACGAAATTCAAATACGGTGCAGCGACTTAAAATAGCGTTATAAATGTAAAAGTACGGGTTCTCTGTCGTAGAAGCGATCAAGGTGATACGACCGTCTTCTAAGTATTCCAATAAACTCTGTTGTTGTTTTTTGTTTAGATACTGGATTTCATCAAGATACAGTACAATACCGTTTTGTCCGATCAGGCTGTCCAATTCAGAAACCACTTGTTTGATATCAGCTAAAGAGGTGTTCGTTCCGTTCAAACGGTGCAGCCTTTTTTTACAGTTTTTGGCAAGAATGCGGGCTACTGTTGTTTTTCCGGTACCGGGGGGACCATAAAAAATCATATTTGGAATTGTTCCCGCGTCTGCAATTCTGCGCAGCGGACGTCCCGGAGCTAAAAGGTGGGACTGTCCTACCACGTCAGAAAGTACTTCGGGTCGGATTTGATCTGCAAGAGGCATATCGTTTATCCCCCCGTTATCATTGGTAAAAGGAATAAAGCGGATAACGTTCGCAAATCTGTGTTACTGTTTTCCGGCACTTTTCCAAGCTTTCCTCCGGAGCGTCCGCTACATCACGAATACATTGTGCAATTTCATCCATTTCTTCGATCCCCAGACCGCGGGTAGTAACTGCCGGAGTGCCAAGACGAATACCGCTGGTCACAAAAGGACTTTCGGGATCGTTTGGCACAGCGTTTTTGTTGACTGTAATATACACCGCATCTAGATTCTTTTCCAACGTCTTTCCGGTTACTCCTGTACCACGCAAATCCAGTAACAGCAAATGATTATCCGTACCGCCGGATACCAGAGAAAACCCGCGTTTTTGCAAGGAATCTCCTAAAGCGGCAGCATTGCGAACGACATTTTCTTGATAAGCCCGAAACTCCATTTTTAACGCCTCTCCAAAGCAGACGGCCTTTGCGGCAATCGTATGCATCAGAGGACCGCCCTGGGT
>CAKRVU010000220.1 GCA_934408835.1 uncultured Oscillospiraceae bacterium
TGGATCAGCCGGGCTATGACATTTATGCCGTCGGAATTTCAGATTATTATTATGACGATGACCGGCTGGAAAATGAAATCGGGTC
Source organism: uncultured Oscillospiraceae bacterium (assembly GCA_934408835.1). Classification (GTDB taxonomy): domain Bacteria; phylum Bacillota; class Clostridia; order Oscillospirales; family Ruminococcaceae; genus CAKRVU01. The sequence goes on from CAKRVU010000220.1 coordinate 86, forward strand.
TGCCTCTTTCCGATTGGCATGCCGCACTCAGGAACTGGAAGGACTTCCAAGGCGTTGCACAGAAGGCCCAAGACGATCAGGAAAAAGAAAGCCAGCTAGGTCTTTTGATTCCGATGCTACTAAAAAAGACGATCACGCTTTCTGAACAAAAAAAAGGGCTTCTTTTCAAGGATCCGTGCCTTGGAACAGTGCTTAAATTTTATGGATTTGAACGTTTTGGCTATCCGTTTAACGCGTTCGAGGTCAAAGAAATGGTCAAACATTATATCACTGCAAAAAAATTAGGAACTGGCGTCGCTAAAATCAGAACGTTGAATCCCTACGGCAAAGGCGTTCTCGAGGTTCCCACGCTAGATGAATTTTCAAAGCTACTCCAACGCAGCGAAAACATCGCACTTCCAAAATAAAATAATATATATTGAAAACGAGGTAGGTACAGATATGGTTTTACTAGTGATTCTCGGTTGCCTATGGTTCTTTTTTGTCTTAATCACATGGTGCATCGGATTCCTTGCAGGTTTTATCAGATTCGCGGCCTTCCCCTTTTTGGCTAAACATCTAAAAAACATGCAATAATCCACAAACAAATCGCAACAGGGCCTTCAGCCCTGTTTTTTTTTGTCTCACGAATGGCGAAAATCCAAAAAAAACATGTCCGCACGAAATGTCCGCACACCAATTTTCAAAAAAACTTCAAAACCCTTTTAACGCTTCAAAAACGCCAATTCACAAATAAAAAAATGTCTCACCACTCGTGAGACATTTTTGCGCTTTATATCAAATCTGCGAAAAACGCGAAAAAACGGCAAAATGAGAAAAACAAAATTTATCGGGTTAAATGAGACACGAAAACCCAATAAAATCAAGGGCTCCAGCCAAATTCATATACTTTTTTCTTGTCTCATTACTTCTGCTTTAGCATAAAGGTTTCGGGAAAGCATTTTGTCGGCGGCGTCGCAGGACATTGCGGCGGTATCTTAACGATATCAGCCGGATCCATCTACTGTTTAGGTTCGTATTCCTGCGGTTCTATCAACTACGCTCTCAATTCAAGCAACATCACGGGAGAAAACGGAACAGCCGGAATCATCGGCGCTGCGTGTTACGCCAATCTGTCTAACGCTGGCAACACAGGAAACGTCGAAGGCAAGATCAGCACTGCGGGTATCATCGGATACTCCGGTTATTCCACCACATCATCCCTGTATAACACCGGTAAAGTTTTCGGTTCAAAAAACGTCGGCGGAATCATCGGGTATAACCAGGAAGGCGTCACCAATTCCGCCTACACTACCGGCAAAGTCGATGGAGACGAAAACGTCGGCATCATGATAGGCCAAAACTACAACACCACCATGGCAGATTACTATTACCTAGCCCAAGGCAAACAGGATCCCTTCGGAATCAATGACGGAGGCGGGTTCGCGGCAGCCAAGACCGAAGAAGAAATGAGGACGGTCGGTTTTCTAGAGCTGCTCGGAGACGGTTTTGTTTTAGTTGAAAATTCCAACGAAGGGTTTCCTCTTTTGAAATGGGAGATTGCGGAGTAAAGTCTGGGTCTATGCTTCATTAAACGGAAAGCTTGATGCGGATTATATAAGGACATCTTCCGGAGTCTATCCATTAGCGAAGCCCTAAGCTCCATATCCAAGGCAATATCAAAGCGACAATTTTCAGCTCTTCACATGCGGATTCTCATGCCGTGGCACGGGAATGACGAGGAAGCGTACTAGGGAATGACTTTGTTTATTTTTCGCCAAAGCCCCGAATCAAAAAAACAAAGCGTTCTTCCACAACAGGCAGAACTTTCCGTTAAAAACTATATTTGTGCCCAAATCAAGGGTTTTCGCTTATGTATAAAATCGGTTTTGACAACGACGCCTACCTCAAGATGCAGTCTGAAAAGATTGCGGAACGGATCGCCCAGTTCGGCGGAAAGCTCTACATGGAATTCGGCGGAAAACTGTTCGACGACTTCCACGCGTCCCGCGTTCTTCCGGGTTTCGCTCCCGACAGCAAGATCCGGATGCTAGAAAAGCTGAAGGACAAGGCGGAAATCATCATAACGATCCATGCAGGAGACATCGAGAAGAACAAGGTACGCGGCGACCTCGGTATCAC
>CAKRVU010000221.1 GCA_934408835.1 uncultured Oscillospiraceae bacterium
GCTTTCTTAAACTTAAAACGCTGCCAAGCGCACCGGTAAGAATTCCGGCTCCTAAAAAGCAAATAGCCAATATCCATCCAAGATGACCAAATGGAATAATATTTTGATACATAGTTCTTAAAAACTCGGAGGGGTTTCTCATCAAAACCCTCACAACGCCTTCGTATCCTATCAATACCACCACAAAGGCAATCGCAGCCGACGCAGCCCCAAGGGTCATCCCTTCCACCAAAAATGGGATTCGAATAAAATTATCGGTAGCGCCAACCTGTTTCATAATTCCAATTTCCGTTCGCCTGGTAAATACCGTTGCACGAATGGTATTAGAAATGATGACCAATGAAACAATAATCAGTGCAAAAACAACAGCAGCTCCAAAAAAAGTCACGGTGTTTTTCAAACTGGTAATAGTGTCTGCTGCCCCCGTTGATGCGCTTGCAGAATCAAAACCATCATAGGATTGGGCGGTCTCTATTACAGTATTGATTTGGCTGACATCATTGGTTGATACCCGAAAGGACGCCGGTAAAAAAAGATCGCCTTCCAGTCCTTCTACCAACGCTGGATCGTTTAAGCTTTCCAGATAATCTGAGAGCGCCTGTTCTTTGGAAATATAAGTTACCTGTTCCACACAATCAAGCTGCTCAAGCCCTTTTAACATCGTATCCGTTTGCTGTTGAGTCGCATCATCCTTTAAAAAGATAACCAAATCGCTCTGTTGTTCGATATACCCAATCATATTGTCTACATTCAAACTCAACAAGACTGTAAATCCAACCAGAAGCAAACAGGTAGTCAATACGCCAACGGAAGCCAGAGACATCAGTTTGTTGCTCCAAACATTTCGCAACCCTTCTCGCAAGAGATATTTTACACTGCTACTCCTCATATTCCCCTCCTATCACCTCATCGAACGCAACCTGTCCATGTTCAATATTGATGACATGTCCTCCAAAATAGCGTACCAACTCATGTTCATGAGTCACCATTAAAATGGTAGTTTTGCAATACTTGTTAATATCAACCAAAAGCTCTACAATTTGCAACGACAAAGCTGGATCCACATTTCCGGTTGGTTCATCCGCAATGATAATCGGCGGATCGCTGGCAAGAGCTCGCGCAATGGCAACTCGCTGCTGTTCACCACCGGAAAGCTCGTTGGGATACGCCCGCGCTTTCTCTGCCAAATCAACCAAATGCAATACGTACGGAACACGATTCCGGATATATTTATTGGAATGATTGGTTCCGCGCAAAACAAAAGCTACATTGTCAAAAACCGTCATAGTTGGAATCAGTCGGAAATCCTGAAAAATCATTCCCAAAGAACGGCGATAAAATGGGATTTCCTTCATTTTCAAACGTGATAAGTTAAAATCATTCACAATGACGTCACCCGAGGTGGCAACGTTTTCTCTTGTCAACAATTTCAATAACGAGCTTTTGCCAGCGCCGGACTGTCCAACTACAAAAACAAACTCGCCGGCTTCAATTTGAATATTGATATTATCAAGTGCATGTGTTCCGTTAGAATAGTCAAAGCATACATTCTGCAATTGAATCATCGCGTTAAAACCTCTTTTCAAGCGACCAACAAAATTATAATTTGGTGGGATTGGATACCAGATATTTTTTTACCATCATTGCGATTTTAAAAACGATGGCATGGTCAAATTCGCGCAAATCCAACCCGGTCAATTTTCGAATTTTTTCCAGACGGTAAACCAAAGTATTTCTATGTACAAATAACTTTCGAGACGTTTCTGAAACATTCAGGTTATTCTCAAAAAATTTCTGGATCGTAAAAAGAGTCTCCTTATCCAACGAGTCAATAGATCCTCTTTTGAAAATTTCCTTCAAAAACGTTTCGCACAAAGTCGTCGGCAACTGATAAATCAGACGGGCAATGCCCAAATTGTCATAGCTGACAATCATTTTATCAGTATCAAAAACTTTTCCAACTTCCAACGCTACCTGCGCTTCTTTAAAAGAGCGTGCAAGATCTTTAATTCCGGTGACTACAGTTCCGATTCCAACTGTAGTGCGAATACAAAACTCTCCCGCCAGCGTGTCAACAATGGAGCGCGCAAGTTTTTCCAAATCCTTCATTTCAATTCCATTGCGTATTCTTTTAATCAGAACAATATCGTTTTCGTTGATATTAAATACAAAATCT
>CAKRVU010000222.1 GCA_934408835.1 uncultured Oscillospiraceae bacterium
TACAACGAGAAAACGGATTGGAAGGGAACGCAGACGTTAATTACGCCGAAGGGAAGGGAGACATTTAGATTGTTGTGTGTTGCGAAAAACATTGCGTAAAAGAAGTCCCAACAGGACGGATAACGAGGATAAAAAAATGATATATAAAACGTTGAAGCTTACGGCGCTTGCACTAGAACTCACCATTGTAATCGGATTGATAGAAGGTTACATAGGCTGGCTGCTGGCGGAGAGATGTATTTATTTATGCATGGCATTTTCGCTGTTAAAGTGGGTGATGGGGCTGTCGTCAGAAATCTATAAACCGAAAGGACGTACCAGATGAATAGGATACCTCATGCAATATTATTGCGAAACGCATTTGGGATACACGGCAACGAAAAACGTTAGATTTGTGCGGAGCGGTGCAATATTCGCCAAAGTATGGCGTTTATTATTGCGCAGGACGGGTGTATCAGGTTTCAGATGTAAAAGAGATATACCAAAAAAGTGAAAATAGAGAGCAAAAAAAGAATGAAGAAGGATAAAGAAAATACTGCTTGAAGCGGCATTGCCCCTGGCTTGTAATTGCAGGTGAGAGGATGAATGGGGTTTCATATGGGGCTTGCTTTTGGCGTGATTGCTTATGGCAGATTGAAGGAAAGTCGGCAAAAGGACACCCAGAAAAAATGCTTCAACTGTTTTTGTAGGAATGAAGGATACTGCCGGAGGAAGTAAAATGAAAAATATACACTGGAAGATTTTAAAAAGTTCGAAAGAAACAAATTCGGATTCATCATTTGCCCTAGTGGCGATTACACAGAGATAAAAGAGTTTCCGGATTGTTGTAGTTTTGAGAATTGGTGCGACTTTGATGAGCATTGTAGTTTTGAGAAGGAGTGTAACTTCGGGAAGTGGTGCTATTTCGGGGAGAATTGTTTATTTTATTATGGATGTAATTTCGGGGATTGGTGCGACTTCGGTTCGGGTTGCTGTTTTGGGGAGGATTGCGACTTCGGGAATGAGAACCGTTTTAGAGAAGGTTGCCATTTTGGGGTAGGTTGTTACTTCGGTGAGACTTGCATATTTTACCCTGGATGTACTGTGGAAGATGGAAAGGAACTCAAAAATTATACCAAAATAGAAGGAACTGGAAGTGAGCGCCGCTGTACTTACTTTTATCAATTAACAGACGGCTCCATTTATGTTAGATGTGGATGTTTTGCCGGATACGAGGATGAGTTTTTGAGCGCGGTAAAAGAAACACATGAAGGCACGGTATATGAAAGACAATACCATCTTGCCTTAGAGCTGGCAAAACTGACGTTTCAGGAGGAAGAAAAATGAAAAAGATTGTAAAAGTTGGTTTAATCAGTGTTGCGTTATTGTTGCTCATCGCGGGTGTGTTTGGGATTTTGTCCATACTCAACTGGTTAGTATTGCGATATGTCGTGTATTGGGTCGTGCCTGTGATTTGGATTGGAGTGGTTGTCGCGTTCTGTATCTGGTTTGCGTTCCAGCTTGTAACCAGAGATAGAGAAGCGGACGAAAATACGAAGAATAAATAAAGGAGGGCTAAAAATGGATACTGCTAAAATTCCAGCTATGATTGAAATATTACGCCGCATAGCAGATGATTTACAAGCCGTATTAACGGAGGAAAAGGAGCCGCAAGAGGATGCGCCGAATCATGAAACAGCGTCTATAAATATTACATTGGAAGATGTTCGTGCGGTTCTTGCAGAGAAAGCCAGAGCCGGGCATACGGCAGAAGTAAAGGCTTTGCTTATCAAGCACGGCGCGGACAGGATATCGAGAATAGACGAGGCAAAATACCCGGAGCTGCTTGCAGACGCGGAGGCATTGGGATGAAACAACACGCACTTCTATCAGCTTCCTCAAGTCATAGATGGATTGCATGTCCGCCGTCTGTGAGGCTGTGTGAAAACTACGAAGATACCGGCAGCGAGTACGCGCAGGAGGGAACAGAGGCGCACAGTCTTTGTGAATATAAGCTTCGTAAAGCCTTGGGAATGAAAGCGGACCCGGTGGGCACAATGGCTTTCTACAGCGATGAAATGGAGCAGTGCGCGGAAGCCTACACAGCATATGTGCTCGAATTGCTAAGCGAGGTAAAAGAACGCTGTCGAGATCCCCTGGTGCTGATTGAACAGCGCTTAGATTATTCCAGA
>CAKRVU010000223.1 GCA_934408835.1 uncultured Oscillospiraceae bacterium
TTTTATCAATCTGTTTCGAAACGGAGGTCTATATGGAAATGGCTAAGCGCCGTACTTTTTTCAAATTTGTAATTCCTTCTGTCATTGCATTTGCGCTGTCAGGTGTTTATGCAATTGTAGACGGTTTCTTTGTCGGCAATACGATGGGCGACGCAGGACTTTCGGCTATCAATATAGCGTATCCCATTGTCGCCGTTTTGCAATCAGTCGGTACAGGTATCGGAATGGGCGGCGCTGTTTATTATTCAATCAACAGTGCAGAGGGGGACAGGAAGAGGGCAGGTGAATTTATCGCAAGTGCGTGGTGGCTGCTTTTAATTGCAAGCGCTGTACTTACCTGTTTCACTTTTTTCTTTGCAAGTCCTATCTTAAAGTTTTTGGGAGCGCAGGATTCTATACTAGTGTATGCCACAGAATATACCAAAATCATTGCGCTGGGTGCTGGGCTCCAAATATTGGGAACAGGACTTGTCCCATTTATCAGAAATTACGGCGGCTCTTTTTGGGCAATGTTTGCCATGGCGAGCGGATTTGTCACAAATATGATCCTTGATTATCTCTTTGTATGGGTCTATGATCAGGGGATGAGCGGGGCTGCGATTGCAACTATTGTTGGGCAAGGCGTGACTATGCTGATTGCTATCGCCTATTCACTCAAAAAGAAGCGCTTTTTTCTGCGTGCGCCGGCAAATCACTTTGGAGAAATTTGCAGGTCTATTTTCAAAGTAGGACTTGCACCGTTTGGGCTTGCTTTAACGCCCAATCTTTCTCTGATACTCATTAACCGTTTTTCTGCGTCTTATGGCGGAGAAAAAGCAATCGCAACATATGCTTGTATTTCATATATTATCTGCATTATCTATTTGATTTTGCAGGGAGTAGGCGATGGAAGTCAACCGCTGATGAGCCGCTATTATGGTGAAAAGCGTGAAAATGATTTAGAAGCAACTCAGAGAATGGCCTATCGTTTTGCCGTTTTCCTTGCTTTGGTTGGGTGCGCGGTTATGCTGCTTGGGAGGTGGCATATAGGAAGGTTATTTGGTTCTTCTGAAGAAGTCAATATCGAAGTTGCAAAAATCATTCCAATCTTTTTGATTTCAATTCCCTTTGTTGCTATCACAAGGATTACAACAGCAGGGTTTTATGCCACAGAAAAGGCAATGTTATCTTATATATTGACATTTATTGAACCGATCCTTATGCTTGTGTTTATGCTGATTTTACCTCCTCTTTTTGGCGGACAGATTATGATTTGGTGGAGTACCGTTTTTGCAAGGATTGTAGCAGCGTTTTTAGCATTGGCGCTAACCAAACGAAAAAGAAAGAGGTAATCACTGAGGCGACAGCGCTATGCCCGCAGATAAAAATCTTTAGACTTAATGGCGAGATGTTTATGACAACGAATCGCCGCTTGTTATCATTGTGCAGTTTTCTGAATATAGAAAAATCAGGGGTCTTACCAAGTGGTGCAGTTAGTGTTATCATATTCCTAGCCAATGGATGAGGTTTCTGGTTGTTTAGTTTTTCCCATTTCGCCGTAATGTATGGTTGTCTATTCACCATTCTTTTTCGCTGTACACGCTGTTGGCAACCCCTCAAATATTCATCAAAACCGACTTGATTTTTATGCCAATATGGTGTATATTTAAAATATTATTGTTCCTGACATGATAACATTTTGCATACTGCAAAAGTGTAACGGAAGGACAACAGGTTTGGAGGAATCAGAAAGATGGAAAAGAAAATTATCAGCACAAAAAATGCGCCGTCGGCAATCGGTCCATATTCTCAGGCAGTTCAGGTGGGAAACCAGATTTTTGTTTCAGGACAGATTCCAATCGACCCATCAACAGGGGAGTTTGCCGGGGATGATATCCGTTCTCAGACAGAGCAAAGCTTAAAAAATATTCGCAGCATCTTGGAAGCAGCCGGCGCCAGCATGGAAAATGTAGTAAAAACCACCGTACTGTTAAAAGACATTGCGTCCTTTGTTCCAATGAATGAAGTGTACGCTACATTCTTTCAGGGAGACTGTCCGGCACGCGCGGCATTTGAAGTAGCTTCCTTGCCTAAAGACGCTTTGGTAGAGATTGAGGCCATTGCCGTTATTTAACATACAAAGGGAATCTGATTGCTAAGAAAAGACGACAACGGTAATCATTACAAGAT
>CAKRVU010000224.1 GCA_934408835.1 uncultured Oscillospiraceae bacterium
GGGCATCTGGCCGGGATCGTAAATACCAGGGAAACCAATCAGGAAGAACTTCTTAGACTTAGTGCAAAGTATTTGTAGAAAGGAGTACAGGAGCTATGGCAAATGACAGAAAATATCTTTCGGCAGAGGAAGAAGCAGAGCTTTTACAGCCGATTGACGAATATATTGATAAGATATTGACGCTGCTCGAACAGGTGCAAGGCGTCCCATATGAACATTACTATGCCAAAATGGGAACAGCCTGGTTTTTATCGGAAACGTACCTCCATTACCCGCAAAGGATTCTGGAGCTTGCCGACCGCGGCAGCGTTTCTGACTGGGTTATTCAAAAAGGTCTGCAAAAAATCATCGAGTCCAATCGCGTCTCGGAGGAAGAGAAGGAGTTCATTCGTTGGAAGAAGAAACAGATACGGAATCAAACGTATCCCTCGTAACCGATCCGACGCCCACAGGCTTTCCCAATCCAAAGAGGCGCTTTTCAAACACCCAGTCCCGCCGAGAGCGCCTCCCTCATGTAAACCCCAAAGGAGCATAAGACCATGCTTTCGACCTCCCCTTCAACAAAGCCCGCGCAGACATTACGCTCCTGTAAACAAAAAGCTGTATCAATCCGCCGGTAACGCGCTTTGATACAGCCTTTTTTCTTTAAGAATGGAACAAGCGAAGCCGAAACGTCTTTCCGACTGTCGCTCGTTCTGTTAGCAGGGGTCTTGATTTAATCTACTTTTTTCTTCCGCCCCGCCAGTTTTTTAAGCGAAAATCCCTTGATAATCCGCTGCTTGGAACGAGTGATTCCCAACGCCTCGGACGGCACGTCTCTGGTGATGGTAGAGCCGGCAGCCGTGTACCCGTTTTCTCCAACGGTAACTGGAGCGATCAAATTGGTATTACAACCAATGAAAGCGCCGTCCTCGATGGTGCAGCGATTTTTCTTCACGCCATCGTAATTCACCGTAACAACGCCGCAGCCGATATTGACATTTTTCCCTACGTCGCTGTCCCCAACATAGGTGAGGTGCGAGATGGCGGTTCCCGGTCCGATCACTGAATTCTTGGTCTCGACAAAATCGCCGATTTTAACATCGTGTTGAATGACGCTGCCTGGACGAATATGGCAATACGGTCCGATTTTTACGTTGTTTTCCACACGGCTCTGATATATTTGCGTTGCGTTGACAACGGTGTGATCTCCAATGATACCGTCTTCAATCAGCGCGTTCGGTCCAATCACACAATTTTCACCAATAACCGTGTTCCCACGCAAAATGACGCCCGGCAGTATCCGGGTTCCCTTCCCGATTTGGACGGTTGGAGAAATTAAAATACCGTCTTTGGCTATGAATTCCACACCGTTTTTCATATGCGTTCCAATGATGGCGCGGGCGGCGATTTCGTTTAACTGATATAAATCGGTCGGCGTGTTCGCGCCCATTGCCACATAGGGGTAGATCGCCTCAACGGTGACAACCCTTTTCCCGTCTGACAGCAGGGTGCGTACAGCGTCTGTCAGATAATATTCTCCCTGTTCGTTCTCCGGACTCAGCCTTTGCACGGCAGAAAGAAGGTCTTGCGCACGGAACCAGTACGCTCCCGAATTGATCTCCGTAATTCTCTTTTGATCGGCACTAGCGTCTTTTTCCTCGACAATTCCCAAAAGGGCGCCGTTTTCCCGCAGTATCCGTCCATAACCGGTCGGATTTTTCACTCTGGTCGTCACCATCGTGAGAGACGCGTCCTCTTTCCTGTGAACCTTCAGTGCGTCCGAAAGGGTCTTTGCATCCATAAAGGGTGCGTCTCCGCATAAAACAACCACGTCCGCGTCTTTGTGCTCCTCCAAAAAAGCTTTGGCCGAAAGAACGGCGTGCCCAGTGCCCTTTTGCTCCGTCTGCTCCGCTACTTGCGTCTGTCCTCCCAAATAGGAAATAACCGCCTCCTTGTTGCGTCCTACAACCACGCAGCAATCGGCGATTCCCGCCTGTGCGCAAGAACGCAGAACCCAACCTAACATCGGTTCAAACAGAACCTCGCAAAGCACCTTCGGTCGTCTTCCTCCCATTCGCTTTCCTTCTCCAGCAGCTAAAATCAGCGCGCATGTTTTTTCCAACTTAAATCTCCTCCTTCTCAGTTCTTCTGTATTCATT
>CAKRVU010000225.1 GCA_934408835.1 uncultured Oscillospiraceae bacterium
CATCTCAGGGACAGGTCTTGCGTAAGGATTTCCGACAGGCTGCGGAGAAACTGGTTGCCCACTTTCCGCAGGGCGCTGATTTTGATTGTACTCCATAATATTTTCCTCATTTCATATAACCCAATCCGGGTCTAAAACGCTGATGACTTTACCGATGCAGCGCGTGTCCCCGTCCACGGGGATGTCCTCGTAGTTCGTGTTGCAGCTTTCAAGATACGTCTCGCGATAGATTTTCACGAAGCGCTCACCATGATGGATAAAGACACCGGCTTCGCCCGGATCGACAGCGGGCTGCCTGCGAACCAGAATCCGATCGCTGTCTTTGATCTGCGGCTCCATCGAATCGCCATGCACGCGCATGATATAGTCGGCCTTGGCCGTCCATGCGTTTCGTCTGACTGGGACTTGCTCGGCCGTCTCGTCATCTGCAAAATCTCCCGTGCCCGCTGATGCGGGCTGTAGAGGATATGGCAAGTAAATGACATCGGACATTGGTGTACTTTGTGTTTGTTCAGCACAACGCGCTAACTCGTTACTGACTACACTTAGCACTTGTTTTTGCCCCCATTTATCCAGAGCAGAAAAATCGCTCAACAGCTTTCTTTCTTTCAGAGAGATTTCCGAGGAAGACCGAAGCGTTTTAACACAGTCTTGAAATAAATAGTTTGCGTCAACATGCAGTGCGTTTATAAGGGCATACAGCACCGGTTCTTTCGGGTGGCTGGTGCCTTTTTCATAGTTGGTAATTGCTGACCCTGTAACACCTACGAGCGCACCTAATTCCTCTTGAGTTAATCCGGCACGTTCTCTTGCCTCTTTTATTCGCTTTCCTATGCCCAACAGAATCACCTCCTTGCCCGTTGGGTTTCTTTGTCTATATTAAAACATAAAAATGTTGATTAGTCAAGAAAAAAGGTTCAAGAAACTTTAGAAAAAGCTCTTGACAATTCAAGAAATTTGAGTTAAGATATAGTCAAGCTAAAGAAACTTGAGGAAAAGAGGTGGTTAAATGTATACATCCGTTATCGCAGAGAATACCAAGCGCATCATTTCGGAAAAGGGTATGAAACACAAAGCGATTGCAGCAAAAATTGGTATGAGTGAAAAGCAATTCAGCGACCTTCTAAATAGTCGAAAAATTATCAGAGATACAGATATTGAAGCGCTGTCGGTTGCCCTGAATGTGACGCCCAATGAACTCTTCCATAGGAGTGGCGCTTAAATGGCTATCTGCTCGGAATCTCCCAGCCTTACCACCTGCCGCCCACCAACTGACCTCCCTTAAAAACCATGGATGTACACTCCTTTTGTCCTAACAAACATAGATACTGCATAATTTTTGCTTTGGGCGGCAGGTGGTAGGGCTGGGGACAAAAACACAAATAAAGAAAGAGGTGGTAAACAATGCCAAGATTAAAACCTTCGCCCGCAGAACAGCGGCGGCAGACGTTTCGGTCGATTATGCGTTATAACGCCGACCGCATGGGCCTGACGACCGACGAAAAGACCGCGAAATACTTGGGTATATCCCCACAGCTTTACAGCTACCGTATGCGCCACCTTTCGGCGTGGTCTTACGAAGACTTGTGCAACATCTTTAAAAAACTGCGTTTTTCGCAAAGCGACATCGAGGAGCTGTTTAAAAATTAAAGGAAAGGAGTAATAAACCATGATCTTAGTTTTGTGCGGCAGTATCGCCGCCGGATGCGCGATTATCACGCTGGCCTACGGCGCGGAGAAAATCCTTGAAAGAGCCGTAAAGCCGCCGAGAAGAAGGAAAAGAGCCGCCCGCCCCGGTGCGGAGATCATCGACATCGGCAAATATCGCAGCTGGCGCGACGCTGTGCGCGTATATGAGACAGTGACGACGGATAGAAAGGAAAGACAAGCGTGAAAGTTTATAAGGGGACAGACAAAAACATGCAGTGCCGAGGCAAACAATACGTGCTCGGCAAAAAAGAGATCGATGACGGTGCAATCCGTTGCGGGAATAAAGGCTATCACTCGTGTGAGGCTCCGTTTGATGTACTGCGGCATTATCCCAATATCAACGGCAACCGCTTTTTTGAGGCGGAAGCGGGTGGCACAATCGATAAAAAAGAAAATGATGATACCAAATTAGCATCATCAGAATTG
>CAKRVU010000226.1 GCA_934408835.1 uncultured Oscillospiraceae bacterium
GTAGTAATAAGTGCAAACTTCTGTCGTAACTGTAAATCCAGGAGGTACAGGCAAGCCAACCTTGTTCATTTCTGCCAGGTTAGCACCCTTACCACCAAGGAGATTTCTCATTGTAGCATCGCCTTCGGCGTTGCCGTTTCCAAATGTATATACCCATTTACTCATGGTTTATGGAGCTCCTTTTAGTAGCTTTGTTAACGAAAATCAGGCAGAGAACTCTGCCCGATGAAATTACATTCGGTAATAAAATATAACAATAAATCCGATTCTGCAAGAAATATATTAAGGTTGTTCCGCTACTTCTCCCCTTTAGCGGCGACTCAAGAGGCAAAACACCGCCGGCAAAATCTTTTTGGCGCGCGTGCGCCGGATTTTCCGAGTCGCAAAGATACCATGCACGCCCTGTTCTGCCTGCCTTTTGACAAAACCTGCCCTCACTCTCCAAACGCTAACGATTCGATAAAACGGCATTTTCCACCCTGTTTCTTTGCGAAAGCCCCCGATTTCGGCTATTGCGTCCAGTTTCAGCTTTTGAGTCAAAGGTAAAAAATATCTTAAAAAAGCCGAAAATTCCGCCTGTTATAAACATTTTTTATTGAAAAAATCAAGCCTTTATGCTATAAATATAATTGTACAAATATTATCTTTAGTTAAAATTATGTCTATCATTAGATATCAGAACTTTTTCATAATTCATCAAGATAACGTTCTTGATTGTTTGAAGATAGATTTAACTTTTTTAATTAGAGAGTTGGCATCTGCCATAGTATTTGTTCCCTATGTCAGCGGCATAGGTTGTTTGAATTTAAAAAAATGTAAAATAAAGTCCGTTCTATCCCTGTTTATTTTTCCTAATCAGACCAACATCATATCTCCGGCATTTTAGCTACAACCGGCAGAGGCGAAGTACAGTACCCTTTGTACAGATATTGAGGTTTGACCAAGATTTATAATCAGATGAGCGGACACTAAAGTGGGAAGTTGACAAGGCAACTTGTTATTCATGCCCACAAAAAATTTAACTATGGCAACAAATAAAAATTTCTTGACCGTAGCAATTGCAATTGTTTCTCTTCTCGTTTTCGCTTCTTGCGAAAAGTCAGAAGTTGAAGCATGGGACTGGAACAATGGACACAATCCTACTCCAGCCTCCTACAGCCTCGACATCGAGCACGTAAGTGCATCGTATCAGTCTGGCAAGATTAGCGATTTGCACCTGGCTACCCTCTTGAAGGATAATCAGGCAGTTGCTAGCAAACAGTACACTGCCAAACACAGTGTATTGGTAAATCAGGTCGCTGTGAAGCGCTCTATGGCTGAAAGCCTTGTTGGAAAATCCGTTGCTTATGGCAATGGTTTTGATCTTAATGGTGCCGCCACTCTTACAGTATCCATAGCGTTGGATGCTTGCGAGAGTGCTTATTTTGAGGAAAATGGCAAGACATATTGCCATAAAAATTTTCTCAAAGATGGTGCCATTGCAGCTCTTACAGCTTGCAACTGGACACCTTCTGCCCTCAAGATTGGCAACATCAGCGGAAATATTCTCAATGGTACCGTGATTGTAAAAGATCATGAAAGCATTGAGATCCCCGTTGAAATCTCAGTTTCTGAGGATGATGTGCGAACTGTAGAATACAGCGACGCGACAGTCAAGAGTCCGACTTCTGTCGAGATTATCAAGACTGTCAAGGTTAATGGAAACATCACCGAAACCACCCCTATCACCGTTGCTATCGCAGCCGGTTTGGAGTGTGGCGAGATGATTGAGACCAGTAACCTCGCGTCTCTTGCCTACGGCAGTGCAGCCACCGTTGTCAACGGAACTGCCACTGTAGACATGAATATCGTTAGCTTTACCGCTAGCGTGACCATGCCGACCAGCGTACAGTTCTCTGACGAAGGCTCAACCCACACTGCGCAAGTGGTATGGAAGAACCTTGTCGTCACCAGCAACGGCAGCATTAAAGTCGACAAGAAAAACTCGGAGAATATCGATATCATGAACACCGCTTATTTCAAGCTCGTGTGCGATGGTATTGATATGGCAAATGATACCAAGCAGATTCATCAAGCAAAGCGTGTTTACGCTGAGTTTGAAAAAGAAGAGGATGGTAACGTAACCTT
>CAKRVU010000227.1 GCA_934408835.1 uncultured Oscillospiraceae bacterium
CTGCTGAAAGTCTGCAAGACCAAGAAAACGGAACTGCTGTTTTTGGCTCTGTTCCTGCGGATGCTCCGCATCGGCGGGCGCTGCGCCTGCATCGTCCCAGACGGTGTGCTATTCGGCTCTTCCACCGCACACAAAGCCATCCGCAAAGAACTGGTGGACGGCAACCGGCTGGAGGCCGTGATCTCCATGCCCTCCGGCGTGTTCAAGCCCTACGCAGGCGTGTCCACCGCGGTGCTGATCTTCACCAAGACCGGACACGGAGGCACGGACAATGTGTGGTTCTATGATATGACCGCAGACGGCTTCTCGTTGGACGATAAGCGCAGCCCAGTGGCAGACAACGATATCCCTGATATCATCGCCCGCTTCCGCAATCCGGATGCCGAAAAAGACCGCCAGCGCACGGAAAAATCCTTCTTCGTGCCCAAGGCGGAGATCGTAGAAAATGGCTATGACCTGTCCATCAATAAATACAAGAAAACCGAGTATAAGTCCGTGGAGTATCCGCCTACCAACGAGATTTTGGCGGAGCTGCGGCGACTGGAGAAGGAAATCGGCACGGCGATGGATGAACTGGAAGGAATGTTGGAATAAATGGGCTTTCAAATCATGCTTGACCAGGCAAACTGTTTTTATATTTGCGCAAAATTGTGCGAGAGTAAAATGAAGAAGTTTGAAGGCCACATTGATATATACGTCACGCCGATGATTGTAAATTTGTCATTTGCTTGTGAGGTATATATTAAGACACTTCTTGACTATTTGGGAGAGAAAAAAAGAGGTCATAAGCTAAATGAACTGATTGATTTGCTCCCATATGAGATGAAAAAACAAATTTTTGAGGCAGTCAAAGAAAAATACGGAACTTTGATAAACCCTTTTGGCATACCGCTTATAAATACTGTTTCAGATGCTTTCCAAAAATGGCGCTATAGTTATGAGGCTACGCGAGTGTCTTGCGACAGCGGTTATCTATTTGCATTGACGGAAGCAGTGAGAAATGTCTGTTGTAAAACAATATATGGATTATCGTGGGCGGAGTATTGTAAAACTGCGAAAATCGATTCGGATTTGTGGGGATAGATAATGGTTCGACTAAAAGAAATATGCAAAGTGGATTGGGGAAATACCAATCTTACAAAAGCAGCTTATACCGAGGGCGGGGAATACTTGGGTGTATCCGCTACCGGATGTGATGGAAAATTTAACTACTATGATTTTGAGGCATATACACCTGTCATTTCTGCAATCGGAGCCAATTGCGGTAAAATGTTTTTACCGCAGAGGAAGTTCGTTGCAATTAAGAACACCATTACATTAGTTCCACATGATTGCATTGATGGGAAGTACCTTTATTACGCAATGATCAATAATCGCATCCCAAAGCGCGGTGGAGGTCAACCGTTTATAAGTAAAAGCGATACAGAAAACTACGAAATTCCATGCCCATCGTTATCAATACAGCGGGAAATTGTTCGAATTTTCGATATTTTAAGCAGCATAATAAAATCCCGCCAGCAGCAGCTCCAAAAACTGGACGAGCTTGTAAAAGCCCGATTTGTAGAACTATTTGGGGATCCACGAATTAATCCAAACAAATATCCAGTATGTCAGTTGTCGGACTATATTGTATTTCTTACTTCTGGTTCTCGTGGATGGGCACAGTATTGCGCAGATGATGGAACAGAATGGTTCATCACTATAAAAAATGTAAAAGGCTGTCATATTGAAACAGATAATATGCAGCCAATCAACGCACCTGATAATGCAGAGGCGAAGCGTACTAAGGTACAAAAGGGCGATTTGCTGATTAGCATTACGGCAGACTTAGGGCGTACTGGTGTTGTTACGAAGGAAATTGCGGAACATGGGGCATATATCAATCAACATCTTACGTGTATTCGACTGAAGCAAGACGTTCTAAATCCATTATATGTAGCCTATTTTATGGAAAGTCCTGCGGGAAAAGAACAATTCGAGTCCAAAAACCAAAGTGCGGTAAAAGCGGGACTGAATTTCAATTCCATTAACTCTCTGCGCTTAATGGTGCCGCCATTAGAGGAACAGAACGCATTTGTTAACTTCGTCGAACAGGTCGACAAATCAAAAGTTGCCGT
>CAKRVU010000228.1 GCA_934408835.1 uncultured Oscillospiraceae bacterium
GGAAAATACCGTTCGGATAGCCGAACGCTGTCAATTCGATTTTACGTTTGGACGCACCAAGCTTCCCGCCTTTACCCCTCCGGACGGAACGGACAACCGGGATTATTTTTTGAACCTTTGTAAAAGCGGGCTTCACTATCGATATGGGCAGCACCCGTCCGAGGCAATCACCAATCGCTTTTTTTATGAAATACAGGTCATTGAATCGATGGGATTTATCAATTATTTTCTGATCGTTCAAGACTTTGTACATTATGCGAAGGCACATGGAATCGCAGTCGGACCCGGGCGCGGATCTGGTGCCGGGAGTCTGATAGCCTATTGTCTTGAAATCACCGGGATTGATCCGATTCGGTATGACCTCCTGTTTGAACGCTTTTTGAATCCGGAACGGATTAGTATGCCCGATTTTGATATTGATTTTTGTAATGAACGCCGCCAGGAAGTCATCCGATATGTGATCGAAAAATACGGCGCTGATCATGTTGCGCAGATTGTGACCTTCGGAGTCATTGCGGCGCGCGGAGCAGTTCGTGATATCGGACGGGTTTTGGGAATGAAATATGCTGATGTTGATCGGGTTGCCAGAGCGATTCCTGCAGGTCCCGGAGTCAGTATCAAACAAGCGCTTGAAAGGTCAAAAGAACTGCGCGCGATGTTTGAGAAAGAGCCGCGGGTTCATGAGTTCATTGAGATGGCGAGGCAGATTGAAGGGATTCCCCGAAATGTTTCAACGCATGCCGCAGCTGTTGTAATCACGAAAGATCCGATCGTTTCTTATGTGCCGCTTGCCAAAAACGAGGGAAATATTGTCACGCAGTATACCATGAATCACATTGCGGATTTGGGTCTTTTGAAGATGGACTTTTTGGGGCTTCGAAATTTGACCGTGATTCAGGAAACGGAGCGTTCTGTTCAAACAAAAGACCCTTCTTTTTTGGTTTCAGAGATCTCGATTGAAGACCAGCCAACGTATCAGATGTTGTCAAACGGAGGAACCAAAGGGGTGTTCCAGATGGAAAGCGCCGGTATGACGCGGGTGCTTTCCAAAATCAAACCGCGGTCGCTGGAGGATCTGATTGCGGTATTATCTCTTTACCGACCGGGACCGTCGCAATTTATTGATACCTTTATTGAAAACCGGCGGAACCCGAACCAAATTGTTTATCGGCACGAAAAGCTGCGGCATATTTTGGAGGTCACTTATGGGGTCATCGTTTATCAAGAACAGGTGATGCAAATATTCCGCGAGCTTGCCGGTTATTCTCTGGGACGCGCCGATTTGGTGCGCCGGGCGATTGCAAAGAAAAAAGCGGATGTAATGAAAAAAGAACGGGAGTATTTTTTGTATGGGAAGCGTACTGCCGATGGAAAAATCGAGTGCAGCGGCGCTATCGCAAACGGAATCGAACCGGAGATTGCCGCCGCTATTTTTGACGATATGTCAAGCTTTGCGTCGTATGCCTTTAACAAGTCGCATGCCGCCGCTTATGCATTGCTGGCATATCAAACCGCTTATTTAAAAAGACATTATCCGGGGGAATATTTTGCCGCGTTGTTTAACAGCGTCCTCGACCGCACCGACAAGCTTACAGATTATTTTTTGGAATGTAAGAAATATGGGTTTACCATTCTGTTACCTGATATCAATTTGAGCGAAGTCGGATTTTCTGCGTCAGGAAAACAGATTCGGTTCGGTTTATTGGGAATCCGCGGCGTAGGACGCGCGTTGGTTGACAAAATAGTCGTAGAGCGGACAAAAGCCCCGTTTTTATCGATGCAGGATTTCGTCTTGCGACTGCCGGATCATGACTTGAATCGGACTGCGATAGAGGCTTTGATCAAAAGCGGCGCGTTTGATTCGTTTCCAGAAAATCGAAAGCAAATGCTGACGGGATTGCGCCCATTGATCAGCTTTGTGCAGATCAATCGAAATTTGCAGCTGGGGGGACAGTTGGATCTGTTTCATGCTGCTGATCAGGAGGCGTCCCTTTATCAATTTCCGCAAGGGGCAGAATACGAGAGAGAGACGCTTTTGCAGATGGAGCGGGAAGCGATGGGTATCTACATTTCTTCCCATCCGCTCGAGGAGTTTCAGAAGGATTTTTCCGATTT
>CAKRVU010000229.1 GCA_934408835.1 uncultured Oscillospiraceae bacterium
CAGGAATTCCCGGCGTTTTAACTGCTATCTTATTGCAACAGTTTTTTGTTTAGTAGTGTTACGGTGGAATATTGTTTGCAATAATGTGGGTAATGAATGGTTTGGAGTATCCTTATCAAAGAATTTAGTAAGACTGTGGGTTGGGCAATACTCGTTGACCAACCCATAATATTAATATTTTATATTTTAATAATAATGTGTTATGGAAATATATAATAATGCAACTAACACATTAATGTCAAACAAAAAATACTAAAAGACTTTTCTATGTGGATGGTTACATAAAAAATAAAAAGGAATGGTCAGCGGAAAATCCTGTGATACAGGTTCAGTTTCTGAATAAAACACACAATAAGATCAACTATTCGATGTAAATGTTGTAACATAAACAGATGCTGTAATAATAAAAATATTCTTTGAAATGCAAAATATATAGAAATGTAAATAAACCATAAGTATATTTATCATTGGAACAGGTATGATAAAACGCTATAGTTGCTAGATAATAGATCCATTGTCCCTACCGTCATCCCAATAAATATACAAAAACGAACATTAAGTCCATAAACAACACTGCGAAAAACGTAAAGTTTGTAACAGATGAGAGCATTGGATACAATTTAAAAGAGGAGAATTTGCACCAATAAAACATAATAGTCTAGCATTCTAGATAAAAATATTTTAAGGAATACAAGACACATAGTGTCACTGTGTGTCTTTGAATCGCTTGATGAAACATTATTCAAAACATGCTCGAAGAGCATGACACATACCTTTATGTAGCCATAATCAACAACTGATCCGGTCACGACGTTTTCGTTGAGCCGTCCTACCGTCAGATTCCATTTTTTGTCCCTGTTTCATTCGTTTTGCCCCGCATAATCCGCAGCAACTATCAGACAATAATGAAGAAGAACGAAAATAAGGAGGCTTTGCATGTCAATACGAACTGATTTAGCCGCAGAATCGGACGCGCTTTGTTCGGATTCCTTGCCGAACGGAGTCACCCGGGAAGTAACCCAACAAGACGGCGTGTGCGTCACCAAAATTCATATTACCAGCCAAGAGGGCGCAAAAGCAATTGGACGCCCTTGCGGAAATTATATTACGCTGGAAACAGAGCGCCTTCTTTCCCCTCAAAATCTTTCGCAGGAATCTGAACTGTTAAAAGAAGAATTGTCCCATTTAATCCCCGAAAACGGGAGCGTCTTGGTGATCGGTCTTGGGAACGAGGAAATTACACCCGACGCGATTGGTCCACTGGCCGCAGACGAAATTTTGGCAACCCGTCATTTCAAAGGGGAATTGGCTGATTCTTTGGGCCTTTCCTCCCTGCGCCCGGTTTCGGTGCTTGCGCCCGGCGTATTGGGTCAAACAGGCTTAGAGGCGTCCGAAGTAATCGTCGCACTCAAAGAAAAAATCAATCCGGACGCGGTCATCGCCATCGACGCGCTTGCAGCGCGTAGTATCAACCGTCTGGGAAACACCATACAAATCTGTGATACCGGGATCTCGCCCGGTTCAGGAGTGCAAAACCACCGCAGGGAATTGTCCTTTCGTACCCTCGGCGTTCCTGTCATCGCCATCGGAATCCCCACTGTCATTGATATGAGCACTCTGTTAGAGGATTTTTGCAGCGGCGCCATAGTCCCGCCCGACAGATCCATGATGGTAACTCCCCGGGATATTGACCGGGTTGCGGCAAAATCGGCGCGCCTGATTGCAACCGGATTAAACCTGGCGCTTCAGCCGAAGCTGTCGGCGGAAGATCTAATCGATCTTACTGAGTGACATATCTTCTCTTTCTTTCTCATATACTGGCGATGAGATGATAGGAGGAGGCCGGAAAATGAAACGGAGTAAAAAAAACAATCGGTGGAAAAAGCAGCTGATCTCTTTGACAATGCTTGCCATCCTCATTCCATTTTCTGCAAAAGTACTTTCTGAAACTGTGCCGATCGTGGGGGACGCAGCGGGAAAGGCCGCCGTCATATCCGCAGGTCTCGCATTGCCGGAAGGAGGACGAACCCTCTTGCAAGAGGAGATTGATCAGTCTCCCGACGAAGACACGATAACGCCGGAAGACCCGATTCCATC
>CAKRVU010000230.1 GCA_934408835.1 uncultured Oscillospiraceae bacterium
TATCTCGTTCATAGGCTCCTTGTAATGTGGAATCCGTTTGTATTTGAAGGAGTAATCCGGACGACAATTAGCCCATAAGAAAACGGTTGACGGCAACGAAACATGGTATTCAGACTGCAACCGCCGCAACACCATCCGTCCGATTCTAATATGTGAATAACTGTTCACATCAAACCTCCCAATATTTTTAGATCAAAGATGCTACAATATATTCTATTATATACCGAATCCATGTGTGAGGCAAGGGTTATTTTTTGGAAATTTCGACCTCTTCAAGGTAATTTCGCGCTATTTCGGTATAAGGTAAGAAAGCGTTTGGAACCGAGTAAACGCTGTCAAGCGCGTCAAGGTCAACCAGGTGTCCGGACGGAGCCTTCGTCAAAATTAGGGCAAACCCCTTCATATCCCACTCTATGTGAGTAAAAATATGGGTGTATGGCGAAAGCTCTCTCCGCTCTGATACGCAAAGTCCCTTTTGGGCAATGTATGCGTCCAGTTCAGCGCCCGACCACCAGCCAAGTTCGTTAGGATATTCCCAAAGTTTTGCAAGCAATCCCTGTTCAGGGCGTTGCCGCAGAAACACTCGGTCTTGATAAAACAACAAAAGAACCGTTCGTTTTTCCTTTCGGCGGTTCCCTTTTTTCGGTTTCACCGGAAGGTCTGATTGCACTCCGTTTTGTTTTGCCAGACAAATTTCTGCCACCGGACAGCTTTCACAAAGCGGTTCTCCGTTCGGACGACAGATGACCGCGCCAAGCTCCATCAACGCCTGATTAAAAGCGCCTACCTCTTCCGGAAGTATTTCTTGAATTTGAGCAGTCATCTTTTTCCGATTGGAGGCGTCGAATAAATTGTCATAACAACAAAGCAGCCGAGAGATAACACGCAGCACGTTTCCATCAACGGCGGGATACGGTTTTTGATACGCAATGGATAAAATAGCGCCTGCGGTATAGGCCCCAATCCCCGGCAACCCACACAGCAGCCGGTAATCCTGCGGCAGTTCACCCCCGTATTCGCGAGTCGCTATCTGAGCGGCCTTCTGCAAATTTCGTACGCGGTTATAATAACCAAGCCCTTCCCAAAGCTTAAGCAACCGCTCCTCAGGCGCTTCTGCAAGGGCTTGTATGTTGGGGAATTCCCTGATAAATCGATCAAAATAGGGTGTTACTGCTTTTACACGGGTTTGTTGCAGCATAATTTCCGATACCCATACCCGATACGGCGATGGATGTTCCCTCCAAGGGAGTACCCTTGCGTTTTGATCATACCAGTTCAATAATCGCTCCGGCAACTGCATAAGCCTTTCTTTTTGTTCCATATGTAAAATTCTCCTAAGATATTACTCTATGTAAATCAAGCGACTGTGACAAATTGCCGCAACCACCTGATCTCTATTGATCCAACTCCCGCACCAGCTGTTTCATCTCTACCTTAGACTTCACTGCTTTCGCGCGTCCAATCATCCGGCTCTTTTCTTCTTCCGATAACGCCGCATAGTGGTCAAAAGCGTTGGCATTTTGAGCAAGCGCCATCGAAAAGCCCTGCGGGAGTTCTGATAACATTTCCTGTTCCATTTTGCTCTGCTGTCACCTCGCAATTCCAGTATGCATCCTAATCAGTTGAGTTCATACTGTTTTTAGATTGATAAAATCCGTGTTTTTAGTATATCATAATCATTTCAAAATATCTATCTTTATGGTTAAAATTCAGAATGGGTCAGAGATTTTCCAGTAAAACGGCACCTTGTGATACAGAATTACAATAGATGTGGTACGATAAAAAGTGAAAAAAGAATAACGAATAGAAAACCCTCTGATACAGTTCCTAGTTTTGAAATAAACCATACAAAGGGATCAACCATTCGTTATGAATATTGTAACACAAACAACGTCATACCATCAAGCAGTAATCCAATATCCTTTAAAAAACGAAGCAACAAAAGCAGCAATCCAACCATAAGACAAACCATTGGTATATTTTTTACCGTAGGCAAGAAGATACGACAAATGCTTCAATTGTTAGCCAATAGTCCCCTTCGTACACCCAATTCAAGGTTCTCCTTAAGCTGTGCAACAT
>CAKRVU010000231.1 GCA_934408835.1 uncultured Oscillospiraceae bacterium
TACGTTACAATCAAGTCGTAAGAGTAAACCTTCGGAAGATCGGAATCCCTAACCGCTCGCCAAAGGATGGAAGCCGCTTTGAGCCGGTTCTTAAATTGCGCGGTTCTTTTATCTGCACAAAAGTCCTTTAGGAATTGATTCCACTCGCAGGATGAATTGTCATATTTTGCATAGTCGGATTTGCCATAGTATACATCCAGCATATTTTGAATGGTAAATGTTTGGTCGTAGTTTTGTTTTACTTTACGCCACGCTGTTGCCATGTCTGCTGTAAACTTGAAGTTTTCAATACCTGTTTGTTTTGAAAAAAATGTTCGGAACGTTGCGTTAAAAGAAAAGCCGCAATCCAGCAATGGGCAATCCAGGGTAATTTCCTTTACAGGCCTTTTAGGGGCACAAGATCTTTTTTTCTGAATCAGGTTTCCGTTAAAATACTCTTTGATATTATGATTTAGTTCTTGCTTTGTTCCCGTATCGTCAATTTGAAGTTGTCTACATATTTTGGACAGTTCTTCCCGATACCAGTAATACTTTGCAAACTCATCATATGATTTGAGCTGACTAAAATCAGGTCGATTCTTCATGGTTCCCTCACTATCCATGATATCAAAAATAAAAAGGCGCAGCCCGATTTGAGATCATTTGTAATGCTATTCGATCTGTACGATGACATGAGTTTACTTGGATTCGAGCGGTAGGAAGTATTGAATTTGCGTTAGAAAATGCCGCTTGTTTGGTTTTATCATGTTTTGATTGTATCGAGCTTCCGGCTTTTGTTGCGATAGATTTTTACCTATTATATCACAATGAAATTTCAAATTCAATTGTTTTTCCAGAGTCTTTCATGAATAGCTGTCTTGAGGAGTATCAAAGCAGATAAAACGGACAGGCTGGGGTTATTTGTCATTTTATTGAGTTCTAAAACATCTTCTGGCTTTTCTTTTAATAAATTGTATCAGATTACAACATTTTAGGAATTTCATTGTTTTCGCTCCATTTTTCGCCAATTCCAAAAAGCATAAACGTCATTTGCGAAAAAAGCGGTAAAACACACAGTAACGGATAAATAACAAATATCTTCTAATGCTGCTAATGTCCACAGAATCACGAGAACGATATCGTTAGCCGCGTACCCAATCGCGTAAAAGGGACTTCTTCTAAACGCGAGATATACTGCTAAGAAGCTGGTTGTTACTGATATGGTACTTGGGATCATATTTGCCGTATGAAAAGCGTCTAATATAAAATAAAAAAGTACAGTTACTATTACAGCGATAATGCACATCAAGACGCATTCTTTTTTGGTTATGCGATTGACTTTTACCTCCGATTTGTTTCCGTTATATGGGTTTTTCGTCCACGAAATGAGAGCGATTACCGCCATGGGTGCTGTCATTCCGAGGTAAGTCGCCATTTCACCGTAATATGAAAATGCACTGGAAATATAACCGTATAGTAAGCTGAAGACGATAACCAAAAATTGCCCGATCGGATTTCCCTTGGCATTAAAAATAAGAGATGTAACGCCTATTAGAGATGCTGCCAATGTCAAAAAGTTTTCTCTGTCAAATACGCAAAATGCTGACACGATCAGAATTACAGACGAACACCATAGCGCTATTTCATTTGTTGAAAAATAGTTGATAAGTTTTCTTGCTTTAATCATAAATGATAACCTCCAAAAAATAAGCACCCGTATACACATCTTCTAAGACCTAATGATGTGTAAACGAATGCTTTGCATTCCACTACTCGGTAGCAGTTTTCATATACTTTTATTATTTTACCATACATATGAACAAGTTTCAAGTAAAATTAAAAATGTGAGCACGGCAGATACCGGAAGATCTGTGTCTGATAAGCCATAAGTTTTTATGAGGCAGCCGTGATAGTTTTCAATTAAGCTCTTGACATGGATGCGGCGTTGAGTTATAATAAAAAAGTCCGATGTCGTACTAATTCGTTTAGGGGAAATATTTATGAATGATAAAACAAATATGCTTGAACAATTGCAAAGATTCTATTCTCTTTGGAAAGAAGGTAACGCAATGTATGAGGAATGGGCGAAAGAACGAGGG
>CAKRVU010000232.1 GCA_934408835.1 uncultured Oscillospiraceae bacterium
GATTATGAATGGCCAAGCTTATATAACACGATTGGTCAGATGTTTTCAAAGCCAACCAGCGGTGAAGCAAAGAAATATATTCCCACTCAGTTTCTGGCAGAGGAAATCAAGAAAATGGGGTTTGATGGTCTTCGATTTAATAGTTCTTTACATAGGGGCGGTGTGAATGTCGTTTTATTTGACCCCGAGCTATGCAAGGCCGTTTCGTCAGAATTAATTGATGTTGCGGATATAAACCTTTCGTTGGAGGAGCCAATCATTTACCGAATAGGAAATAAGGAGTTGGATAAGGTTAAATAACCCTTACAGAAGAACAGTCGATGCCGTATAAAGGGATTGTAAGTTTTCTTCAATACTCCTCGCTTCGAAATAAATCTAACTATTTTTCACTCCGGAGTTGCCTTGATGGCAGTTCCGGAGTTTTATGTCGCGAAAATCGGCTATTTTTATTATTATTCAGCAAATTTCTGCATATTGCAGATTGATTTTTTAGCGTTCGCATGCTATTATAATTATGTCTATTTATAACTTCCGCTCGAAGGAGATATTCTAATGGGAAACGAACAGATAGAGCGTTGGTATTCCATGAAGAAAATATCCGAGTATCTCGGCATTACCCGAGACACCGCGTTGTCATGGATAGAGAAACGTGGCATGCCCGGCGTGAAGGTCGGGCGCACATGGAAGTTCAAAATCAGCGAAGTGGATGCCTGGATGAGATCCTGCGACGCAAAAAGAAGTGAATTGAAATGAGAGTATTGTCTTTATTTTGTGGCTGTGGCGGTTTGGACATGGGATTTGTACAAGCCGGTTATAACATCATCTGGTCGAATGATTTTGACAAGTATGCTGTTGAAACATATAGGGCAAATTTTACCCACGAGGTCGTTCTTGGCGATATCAACGAGGTTGATCTCGACTCGCTTCCCGATTTTGATGTTCTGATCGGGGGGTTCCCTTGCCAACCTTTCAGCATGATGGGAGAAGAGCGCGGCTTTAATGACGCTCGAGGTACACTGTTTTTCCGTATTGCTGAAATCGTTAAAGACCGCATCAGCAAAGGAAAGAAGCCAGCGGCAATTATTCTTGAAAATGTTCGCTCATTGAAAACGCACGATAAGGGCAGAACCTTTGCAACAATTAAGCGAATTCTGGAGAGCGATCTGGACTACAAGGTTTTTGATAGTGTTCTCAATTCTGCCGACTATGGAATTCCTCAGACCCGGAACAGAACCTACATCGTCTGTTTTGCGAATCAAGCCGCATATTATACTCCGCCACTTGCGCTTCCTCTTGAGAAAAAAATGAAGGACTATCTGGAGGAAGAAGTAGACGATAAATACTTCCTTTCTGCCAAAATTCTTCCGACAATCCTTTCAAACGGTACTGGCGGATATAAAGCCAAGTCAGAGATTGACCTTGATATCGCGCGGCCTCTTTGCGCCACCATGGCTAAGATGCACCGGGCTTGTCAAGACAACTATGTAACACAGGGTGGTAGAGTTCGCCGTCTTACTCCAAGAGAGTGCGCTCGTCTGCAGGGATTTGATGACTCTTTTGTCATTCCGGTTTCGGATGCACAAGCATATAAACAGTTTGGAAATGCTGTAACAGTGAATGTGGCTTATCATGTGGCAAATTCTGTCAAAAGCACTTTAGAGGAATTGGGAGAGTGGAATGAGCGATGAATTATCAAGTGGATGTTGCTGAAATCGTTCGCTTCATTGGGTGTGGCATTGACGCTTCTTCCTCTAAGGATGCCACAGAATGCGTTGCAAGATTTACAGAGGCAGCTAAAGATGAAATGCTAAACGAACGAACTGATTATATCTTGGACAGTATTGGTCATAACTCCGCATTAAATGAAGCCTTTTCAAAACTGTCCAGCAGATGCTCCGATGATTATTGTGCCGACTGCCCGGTTAACAAGTACTGCAATCATTATATAAACAAGGCGCGGGCAGCCATTGACCCTAACGCATTGCAAATGGTTGATCTCTTCTGCGGTGCCGGAGGCCTTTCGCTCGGTTTTACGCAAGAAGGTTTTATTACCGCCCTGGCAAACGATATAGAGG
>CAKRVU010000233.1 GCA_934408835.1 uncultured Oscillospiraceae bacterium
GTAATACATCAACTTCCGGGGTTATATTAAACAACGGTATACCATATTTTTTTTCGAACGATTCATTCAATCGTTTATATTCTTTTGGCAAAAATTTTTCTGGAGCTTGCGAACGAACGGGAAGTCCCATCGCTTGCATTATCAACAACTCTTTAGACACACCTCCTTCAGGAGGAATATTATATCCAGCCCATATTTCTTGCATCCACACAGGGAGAACTGCAATATCTTTAGCATAAACCGAAACAAGCCCCTTTTTATTAACCCCAAATGGAGTTTTGAACCGACCACATCCAACAATCCCAACATCCCGAGATTCCCATATTAGAGAAGGCTTGTTCATTGAACATATACGATTAACCACATCTGGATTAAACCAAAGCCAACGTTTTCCATCCTTCAATTGATTTGATGCTACACTTTTCCCAGATGCATTTATTTTAAAAAACGGTAAATTTGATGGTTCATCACCTCGTATACGGACACTCTCAGATCCCGGCAAAATCAATTCGTATTTGTATAACTCAGCTAAATACATGAAAACCTCATTTTCACTAGCGAGGTTTACATCTTTAGTTTCTACCTTAATATGATCTGTATAATCAATTGTCGGGACATCTTCATTAAAAGCATCATCAGTTCTAGTTGCGTTAACAATCAAAGCCGTTTCACCTACGGAGTATCCACTATCAGTAGTTTTATTATAAGTCCCCCACCACTCCCCATTATCCAATTCCTTTTGGGTTAAACCTTCTTTCCATCCAAGACAAGGATCTTTTCCAAAATATTTCTCTCGTATATCAACCGTCGCTACATATAAACCCATCTGTCTAGCACATAGGTAATCTTTTAAGAACTCATTCTTAATCTCTAGTTTTACAGGATTTCCATCTTTACGAATAAGATGAGCTACTTCAACATAATTTTCATCAGGCCGAACCCAAGAATCATCACACCGAAGCAATTTTAATGCTAACACAATATCCTGGTGAAGATGCCAGATATCGGTTTCACCAGAACCAAACTGCTGTGTCAGAACAGGAATAATCGCATTAATCGGAATAACTTCACTGTTTTTTTCGTCCGTATTTTCTTGAGAAATATACCTGTTTATAACATCACAAGCCTTATATTTTCCAATTTCATTCACATCAGCAACAGCAATATTACAATCCGACAAGTCGCTCCATTTTATCTTTTCAACGACATTAAAAGCATCATTTGGAACGAGAATACTTTGGGAGTAAAATTCAACTTGTTCAGATCCTACTTTGCATAATTCGCCTTTTTTCTCTGTTTCTTCAGAGAGTAATGGGATCCAAACCGCTTCATCATATTTCTTGGTTCGAATATCTTTCATTTCAAACCAGTCAGCAAAATTTGTACTAGGACTATAGAACACTATTCAACCCCTTCTTTCGATTAAAGTTAACGCCGATCTTTTTATCTGTTCACATTCAATGAAGGCTATAAATTAAAATCATATATCAAAATATTGTGAAGCCAAAGAGACTGTGTGTTCCAAACAAAAAGGATAGGCAGCGAGAGGATTATCACATTCTGGATCCTGCTTTACAGGTGTAATCCATGATTGTGTTTCTTTTTTCGTCCATGCGTCTGCAATGCTAAACGCATCACCAACAGTAAGCCACTGTTTAGAGCTTCGAAAGCCTCGATTTAAAAACCAAGAAAAAACACTGAACTGATTATTGCCTAACATATACGATTTCTGACCAAAACCACATGACTGAATTGTGACAATCCCTGTTGTTGTTTTTGACTGTTCAAATTCGTCTTCCCAAAGGGTTCGAGATGGTTGTAGATAACTTTCATCAAGACGTTCATTCTTTTTTATTTGAAATGAAACACCAGACTGAATAGAAGAAGGCTTCCCTTGTCGGCAAGCATCAATTATCATTGTTCCTCTTTCTGTTTTTTTGTACAGCCAATCCCTGACAGTTTCAATTGGAATATATTCAGTTCCATGCCCTAGGATAATAAAATTTTCATTACGACTTTGGGCAAAGCCATGACCGGAAT
>CAKRVU010000234.1 GCA_934408835.1 uncultured Oscillospiraceae bacterium
AAGTGAAAACGGTCTTTCAGAGGAAGAAGTTCAAAAGAGAAGAAACGAATGGGGATATAATCTTCTTGTAGAAGAAAAAAGGAAAAGCGTTCCCATTGTCTTTTTAGAGCAGTTTCAGGATTTTTTGGTATGGATTCTCTTGGCCGCGGCAATCATCTCGGCATTTAGCGGAAGTTTAGAAAGCACAATTGTTATTATAGCAGTTCTAATTTTAAACGCTATTTTGGGAACAGTTCAACATTTTAAGGCAGAGCGCTCCTTAAAAAGTCTTAAAGCCCTGTCATCGCCAAACGCCAAAGTCATTCGTGACGGAAAAAAGATGGAAATACCATCCGGCGAAGTAGTTCCAGGTGACATCCTGGTTCAAGAAGCCGGAGATATGATTGTTGCCGACGGCAGAATTCTAAAAAATTATTCGTTACAGGTGAATGAAAGCTCCTTGACAGGCGAATCGGAGAATGTGTCAAAAACTGATCAACCAATTATGGAAAGCAAACTCCCTTTAGGAGATCAGAAAAATATGGTGTTCTCCGGCTCTTTTATCACATACGGACATGCTGTCATTTTAGTAACAGCCACCGGAATGCACACGGAAATGGGAAAAATAGCAACCCTGATGAACCAGACGCAGGAAAGACGAACCCCTTTGCAGATTAGTCTGGACAATTTCAGTAAAAAACTTGCCGTAATCATCATGTTGATCTGCGCGGTTGTATTTGGAGCGGAAATGTTCCGCGGTATGGCGCTGATTGATTCATTGCTTTTTGCGGTTGCGCTGGCTGTCGCGGCAATCCCCGAAGCGTTAGGCTCTATCGTCACCATTGTACAGGCTATGGGTACCCAAAAAATGGTGCGGGAACACGCAATTATCAAAGAGCTCAAAGCGGTGGAAAGCCTTGGATCGGTGTCTGTCATCTGTTCAGACAAAACAGGAACATTAACACAAAACAGAATGACTGTACAACAAGTTTATTGTGATAATACTGAAAAGAAATACCAAGAATTGTCTCGTTCCAATCCGGTGGAAGAAATCCTGATGGATATTGCAGTGCTGACAAACGATTCGGTCATTACTGAGCAGCAAGAACTTGGCGATCCCACAGAGATCGCCCTGCTTGCTATGAGCCGGAGTATCGGAGTCGATGATACTGAGCTTCGTCAAAAAATACCCCGCATTGCAGAAATTCCATTTGATTCGGATCGCAAATTGATGTCGACCTTACACCGAAAGAATGATTCCCTGATTCTGTTTACCAAAGGCGCTTTGGAAGTTCTCCTTGAGCGTACTACCAGAATTCTTACTCATGACGGAATCAAGCCAATTTCACAACAACAGAAAGAAACAATTTTTGCGGTCAACCAGAAAATGTCGGAAAATGGTCTGCGGGTTTTAGCCTTTGCTTTTCGCAATGTTGATCAAAATGAAACAATTACTGCAGATTCCGAAACAGATTATACTTTTGTCGGTCTCGTTTCCATGATAGACCCGCCACGTGTGGAATCCAAACAGGCTGTCGCAGATGCAAAACGTGCCGGGATACGGACAATTATGATTACAGGAGACCATAAAACAACAGCGTCAGCCATTGCAAAAGAAATTGGAATCCTAGAAGAAGGACAACGAGCAATCACCGGACTGGAACTGGAAGAATTAAGTGACGCCGAACTGGAAAACCAGATCGCAGACATCTCGGTTTACGCCAGAGTCTCCCCCGAACACAAAATTAGAATTGTCAATGCGTGGCAAAAACGAGGTCAAATTGTTGCTATGACCGGAGACGGTGTGAACGACGCGCCGGCGTTGAAAAAAGCGGATGTCGGCGTGGCAATGGGGATTACCGGAACGGAGGTATCCAAAGACGCGGCGGCAATGATTTTGACAGATGATAATTTTGCGACAATTGTCAAATCGGTGCAAAACGGAAGAAACGTCTATACCAATATCAAAAACTCTATCCAATTTTTGTTGTCCGGCAATGCCGCCGGTATCATTGCTGTTCTTTATACGGCTATTTTGGGCTTGAG
>CAKRVU010000235.1 GCA_934408835.1 uncultured Oscillospiraceae bacterium
CGGCCTCGGCTCTGCAATCTAAAAATATACGCTCTTTGCCGATAAATTGCCCCTTTTACAGAAAATTCTTAACAGAGTCATATACGCTCTTTGCCGATAAATTGCCCCTTTTACAGATAATTCTTAACAGAGTCAAAGTAAATGCTGTTGCCCTGTTTTTCCCGGCAGAAACGGTTGACAATTAATTTTTTTATGGTATAATAATTTAATACACTATAGTTAATCGCAGAATGAAACCTATGCAAAACAGAAGTAGCAAAGCCATTTCTTGTGTTCATATTCTATCACAAGCAAATTTGCATTTTTTATTGCTTACAAACAGAAATTTTTACGATGGCTTTTTCGCTGTTCATGTTGTAATATTTCAATTTGTTGTGTATCTATAGCAACGCTCTGATTTAAAGCAAGGAGGTCTTTCTTATGCCTGCAAATGCCACAAACATGGGGTTAACCGAACAAGAAATCATACGCCGTGAAAAACTTTCACGGATGCAAGAAAATCAATGTGATCCATATGCCCAAAATCACTTTTCCGTCTCCGCCAGTGCGCTGTATATTGCATCAAATTATGAGGAATGCTGTGACCGCAATTATTCCATAGCAGGCCGCATAATGTTTAGAAGAATCATGGGCAAGGCGACTTTTGCTCATATTCAGGATAAAACCGGTAGCATACAGATATATGTTCGACGCGATGAGGTTGGAGATGCCGCCTACGACTTTTTCAAAAAAGAATATGATATTGGTGACATTATCGGAGTTGCCGGCACCGTATTTAAAACAAATAGTGGCGAGATTTCGGTAAGAGTTTCTCAAATTGAACTGCTGGCAAAAGCGCTGAAACCACTTCCCGAGAAGTACAACGGCCTGAAAGATATTGATTCAAAATATCGTCATCGAGAACTTGACTTGATCATGAATCCCGATGTTCGGGAAACATTTGCAACAAGAAGCAGGATCATTGGTTTTTTGCGCCGTTATTTGGATCAGCGTGGTTACTTAGAGGTCGATACGCCCATTTTAAACACCGTCGAAATCGGTGCCGCGGCAAGGCCGTTCACTACCCACCACAATGCTCTGGATATTGATATGTTTTTACGTATTGAAACGGAGCTGTATTTGAAAAGGCTTATCGTCGGTGGGCTTGAGCGCGTTTATGAAATCGGACGCATTTTCAGAAACGAGGGAATGGATACGCGCCATAATCCCGAATTTACCACCATTGAAATGTATCAGGCCTATGCGAATTATTTTGACATGATGGATCTGGTTGAGGATATGTACAGTCAAATGGCGCTTGAAATATGTCAATCAACCTCCATTCCCTACGGTGAGCAAACGATTGATATGTCAAAGCCTTGGCGACGTCTTTCTATGGTGGAAGCGGTCAAACTGTACTCTGGCGAGGATTATTATGACTGGAATACAGACGATGATGCCCGTGCAGTTGCAGCAAAACATAACATTGAATTGGAACACGGGAATAACTCTACCAAAGGTGATGTGTTGTCGGCTCTTTTTGATGAATTCGTAGAGAAAAATTTAATTCAGCCTACTATTATTTATGACTACCCGATCGAAATATCCCCATTGGCCAAGAAGGATCCCCAGAAACCCCTTTTCACGCAAAGATTTGAATATTTTATCAATGGTATGGAAATGGGGAATGCATTTTCTGAATTGAACGATCCGATCGATCAGCGGCAACGCTTTATCAGGCAGTTAAAGGAACGCGAGGCACAAGGAATTACCGCCGGCCTGGACGAGGATTTTCTCACTGCTCTTGAATATGGTATGCCTCCTACAGGCGGTCTTGGCCTTGGAGTTGACAGACTATGCATGTTGTTGACCAATAACACAAATATCCGTGATGTTATTCTGTTCCCGACAATGAAGCCGCTAGCCGTTGATGATGGAATCAGTACGGAAACGAAAGGTTAAGAATACGCTGAAATATGTCGCGGATAAAGACAGAAAGAACTTTGCAAACGATCTGAAGACCATCTACCACGCTCCGG
>CAKRVU010000236.1 GCA_934408835.1 uncultured Oscillospiraceae bacterium
CATCATAGAAGTACGTCAGCATTGAATAATTCACCATGACACATTACTCCATGTACCCAACTGACCTGCAGGTTGGAAACTAATTTTCTCCTGCGATATATACAAATTGTCATACTCCGAGCCATATGTTGTAGGGGAGTCCCATAGAAGTTCAATTCCATTCTGTGCTGCCCATATTATGGCTTTTTGACGTTCGATAAACAGTTGTTCATGTGATGCGGCAAAGCAGTTCTTGCGGATAATATTTACTTTAAAGCTTCGAATTTGGTAATCCTTGAAGAACAAGTCCATATCATGAACAATGGTGTTTATATTATGCTTTCCGACCGCAAAACTGATGGTAATTCGAGACGTTTCAGGGTGCATCTGCTTCAAATTATGAAGAAAGATTGACTGCTTTTCAGCGAAAGCTAAACCGTAACGTTCCTTAGCAGCTGAGCCAAAACCATCTGAACTCAAAAATACGTCTAACTCGTTTCTGCCAATTAGCGCTAGTAATTGTTCCGGGATTACCATTCCATTAGTAAACAAAACCCTTCGTGTGTTTTGGCTTTTCTTCATCTGGCCAAGCTTTGTTAACAGCAACAGGCAGTTGTCTGCACAAAGTGTCGGCTCTCCACCAAACAAAAAAATAGCTTCCATCCGTATTGCGTACCTATCAAGGTCTTCAAGGGTCTGTATAATACGATCTGGAGAAAGATCTTGCACGGTTGTTTTTCCTAATTCGTAACAATAGTTGCAGCGCAAATTGCAACGCGCAGTCATATAAAAGGTTGCAACAATTGGTTTTGTACTTAGGGCCTTTATTTCGTCATATTTTTCTTTCATTATAGATTGCAGTCCTTGCTTATCCAAAAATAATGGGATAGATGATGTTTAGAATTCGTTGCGCCGCACAACGTAGGCTATGGTCAGTAATTCCCGCATTCTGCAACGTGTCATCTTTCGTATGCATCAATGCGTCAATTAGCTTTCCCCCACGCGAAAATGTCAGAGTATCGACTCCGATTGCTTGAAATGGTCGATTATCTCCACCGTAAATCTGATTCAAGGTACGAAGACCTGTTTGGGGAATTAGTAACCGCTTTAGAAGCTGCAAATTTGTACAAAAATAATACAGCTCATCAAAGCCGAGTATACAATCTGCTGAATCAATGTTAATCGCACATGATATTTTTGGCGTGAAATTATGTGCTTTGTTCACGAAATATCTGCTTCCAGCACAGCCCCATTCCTCGGCCCCAAACCAGCAAAACAAAATGTCAGATTTCGGAGTTTTCCTAGCAAGCATTTCTAAAAGAAAGAGCAAAATTAACGTACCACTCAAGTTATCGACTGCGCCAGTTGTTAAAGGAACCGTGTCATAATGGGCGCAAATAACAATTGCTTGAGAATGGTCTTGTCCCGGCAATAGTGCGTAAAGATTCTCGGTAGAGAAATACTGCTCTCGAGATTGCATTACTATCTTCACGGTCTCAACGCCACTGAGTAAAAGCCGCATTGCATCGGTCGTGCAAATTTCTATGGCAGTTAGCAAATCACTGCAAGGCTCTTGAGGAAAAAAGCAAGCAGGCATATCATGCTGTGACCGACCTTTCTTATAGGTAATCACACCCGCCGCACTCCCTGCGACTAATAGTTTCTTGCAACGCTCATTAAAATCGCTCTCTGTCAAAATGATAGCTTGTTTAATACTAGTATCTTCTGCGTCCGATATTCTCGGGATATAAATCAGCTTTCCCTGTACACCTACGGCACCAGTATCTCTCGTGCAAGGATACGCGCTGCAAAAAAGAGTCTCTTTTCCAAAATGTAGTTCCGATCTTTCTGAAATTGCAGCGCAAAAGGGAAAACGCTCCCGTACCGTTTGAATTCCGAGATCTTCAACCTCTTTTTTTATATATTCGAGAATGTGTTCTTCGCCGTCAGAGCCTATAGAGCGATCGACACAGAGTCCATTTAAAATATCATAGTTTAATCGAACCATTACAAAAACCGTTCTATGACAATAAT
>CAKRVU010000237.1 GCA_934408835.1 uncultured Oscillospiraceae bacterium
CACAGGTGAAACACATGAAAAAGCCGGATTGAATTGGGGGCATAGAAAAAATAAATATTGTCTTAAAGACGGAACGATAAAATACTCTGAGCGCAACAAGAATGAAGCCTATATTCCTTGTCCTGCAAAGGTGGCTCGCTCAGGATTTTTCCCTCTGCAAAAACAACACTTTACCGTTTTTACAGACGATCAACATCAACTGATTCTTCGTGCAGAGCAGTCGAAGGACAAGGCTCTAACAACACCTTTGAGTAATGCTCAACTTGGTGAATACTTTCGTAACAGGCTCGGATTAGCCAATGGAGCGTATGTCACTAAAGAGAATTTAGAAGCCTATGGAAGAACGGATGTCACATTTTACAAACTTGATGATGAACAGTTTTTCATGGATTTTTCCGTTGAATAATGGCACAAAAGTAGCCCCGCAGTTTGGTACTGCGGGGCTTTGCTCTTATTCGTTAATATTAGATTCTACTGATTCGTAAGTGATGCCTGCAAAGCTGTTTAGGATGGCTTCAAAGATGATTTGTGCGCCTTTACAAGGAACAGCCATACCAATCTGTTTACGAACGCTTTCCTTTGTTCCGATAAATTTGTAGGTATCAGGGAAAGTCTGTAATCTGGCTCTTTCACGGTTTGTCAGTGCACGAGGCTCAGACCAATGGTAAATGTGTGTGCCACCACCACCACTACCGGTAACTGTGTACGCAGGCTTGTCGGGATCTAAGCGTTTGTAAATCTGGCTAATCTTTGCACCACTTATATTCAGTTGCAGTTCTTCTGGAATGTCAGCTGTAAATGCGTTTTGTCCGGGCTTGATATAGCTCAGTCGTTTAACCACAGTTGCAGACTGCTTGGTAGGTTCATTGTTCAGTGCATCTTCAGGAATCGGCGGAACTTCAATAGCTGTTTTGCAGGTGTTGTCAACATTGGCGTATGGTGCAGGAGAAGGAACACGATAAACGACATCCAAATCTTTTCTAATACCAACAATAATAATACGATGGCGTGCCTGAGGAATACCATATTCTTCAAACTTGTACAGATGCGGAGTAATGGTATAGCCTGCATCTGTCATTTCCTGCATAATTTTTGTAAAAGCCTTACCATCGTTTGCATTTCGCAGACCGCCGACGTTTTCAGCCAAGAACCATTTTGGTTTATATAGTTTTAAAACCTGAATGCCATAGGAGTATAACGGACCATATATGCCATCCATTCCCTTTTGCTCACCAACAACACTGTAGTCATTGCAAGGAAATCCGAAAGCCAATGCGTCAATTGGAGCGAGCTTAGTTAAATCGAATTTTCTAATATCAGCATGATATACTGTGTTCGGTTCACCAGGGCAAATATTGCATCTATATGTATCACAAGTGTTAGCATCGTAATCATTTGCCCACTGATGTACAATTTTGAAATTGGGATTAGCAATGGATGCGTTCATAGCACCATATGCGAGTCCACCTGGACCGCAGAAAAGCTCACCTAATCTAAATATCATTATTCTTCACCTCTTTTGTTTTTTAGGAACAGATCAATTTGCGCTTGAATGAGTGCTTTTTCCTCATCTGTGAGCTTATCTGTTCCAGAAAAACATTGTTGGTATCTTTCTAAATCACTCACTTGCAAATATCCACAGGAAATAAATAGTTCAACAGCGTTTCCGTCATAAAGATCAGAGAGCTTTTTGATTGTTTTTGCTGGAGGTTCTTGCGTATCTCCGTTTTCAATTCTGCTCAATGTTGAATCGTGAATGCCTGTTGCTTTATAAACGCTTTTCATGCTTAGATTTTTTGCTAAGCGTTGTTCTTTCAATAATTGTCCAAGCTGTGCCATAATCCACCTCCTATATAGAATATCACGTTTGCTGCAAAATTTCAAGTGTTTTAAGAAAAATGCTGCAAAATACGCAGCGAATGAATTTATAAGGAAAGATTTAGCAGAATAGCAGATATTAGTTCCTGCACTATCAATAAATTGAATTG
>CAKRVU010000238.1 GCA_934408835.1 uncultured Oscillospiraceae bacterium
GATCGTATACCCCATCCTGTCCTAATGGGAAGGAAAGGACATCAGTAGCGGTATTTTTGTTCCGATACTCTGCATTTAACCGCTTAATTTCGGCGTTGTCTACAAAAGAGATACTGATTTCGGCGTCCTGCGGAAAGTGCTCATATTCCAACACCGCGTGACAGCACCGCCGAATCAACAAGCGAATTCCGCTTGGAATTTTAACGGTATTTTGTTTGTTGCTGATTAATACTTTTACTTTGCGCATGATGTTCTCTCCCCATTTTTCGATTGGAATAATATTGATCATATGCTTCTACAATATCCTGGACAAGCCTATGGCGAACCACATCCCGCTTTTGAAAGCGGGTGATACAAATATCAGGAACGTTTTTTAATACTCTTGTAACCTCCAATAAGCCTGACTTTTCGGGAATTGGAAGGTCGATTTGAGTGATATCTCCAGTAATAACCGCCTTTGACCCAAAACCCAGACGCGTTAAAAACATTTTCATCTGCTCCGGGGTTGTGTTTTGCGCCTCATCCAAAATGATAAAACTGTCGTCTAATGTTCGTCCCCGCATGTAAGCCAGCGGCGCTACTTCAATGTTTCCGCGTTCTTGATATTTTTGCAGACCTTCAGCCCCCAGCATATCAAATAAAGCGTCATAGAGCGGTCTAAGATAAGGATCCACTTTGTTTTGCAGATCACCGGGTAAAAAACCTAGTTTCTCACCGGCTTCTACCGCCGGTCTTGTTAAAATAATCCGATCAACCTCGTGCGCACGGAAAGCGCGGACAGCCATAGCGACAGCAAGATAGGTCTTTCCTGTCCCCGCAGGACCAATCCCAATGGTTATTGTATTGGATTCAATCCCGTTAAGATATTCGTTTTGCCCCAGCGTCTTTGCTTTTACCGGTTTTCCCTTCGCCGTAATACAGACGCAATCGTTAGACAGTTCCTGCAATTGGTCGGAACGCCCCTCCTGTATCAGAGAAATCAAATACCGTACCTTTTGCTCTGTCAATAGTTCCCCACGCGACAGCAACGCAAGCATTTCTTCTACTGCCTGTTTTGCGGCGAATACCGCTTTTTCTTCTCCGCTGATTTTCAGGATTTCTCCCCGGATTACGGCAAAAACGCCAAACGCCTCTTGCAATAGCTTGATGTTTTGATCAAAATTTCCGAATAATGCAACGGCATCTTCCATCCGTTCCAATTGAATGATCTGTTCGATCATAATTTGTTTGCTCCTTATTGTTGATTATCCCTAAAATAATCAAAAAGGTTTTATACACTTTTACAAATACAGTATACCACATATTCTGCAAAATTCATGAACTTTTCAATAATTTTACTGAAAGCATTCGCCAAAACGCAGATAATTTGTTATTTTAGAGGAATCTGTTGTTTTTAAGAGATCGGAGCTTCGGTTACAACAATCGGACGTTCTTCACCGATTTCCTGTTCTACCAGATCGGTGCAATGCAATATCATGGAGTCCTCCGTTGTTTCATAGACATATTCCCGAGACAGTATCTTATCTCCTGCAAGCGCTTCTTCTTCGCCCTCCTTTGCGTCGTCCATTAATAGCCTTTTTAATTGTTCCGGATCATTGTCGATCTGTGTTTCATCCAATAGTTCATATTCGATTGTTATCATGGAAAACGGCGTTTTCAATCCAAATAGTTCGATTGGTTCCTCTGTTGTTGTTTCTATGTACTTTTGGTCTGGTTTCCCTTGAAATGAAAGTGGAATTTTTAATCCAAATACAGACAGCATTTTCCGCTGCACCACTTCGCCTGTTTTGGAAGTGCGCACAGTGTATAAAGGACGCACATAATCAAATGTTCGTTCTACCTGTGCAACCACTTTTGCCGAGGCGTGTGCATAAAGAACTGTGCCGTTTTCTTCCTCTTTTATCCCGCTGACAAGCAACTGATCTTTTTTGACGACGTCTCCGGCCTTTACTTGAGGGAAACCGCTATACGGTTCAATAGAC
>CAKRVU010000239.1 GCA_934408835.1 uncultured Oscillospiraceae bacterium
GTTTCAAAGCGATCGCAAACAAGTTGAAACACGGATTTTCCCCTTTCACCGCCGTCTGTCTACTGAAGTGATTTCAGAATTGCTGGACGCCGGATCAAAGGAACAATTTATCCAAATCATGCGCAGAATTTTTGAATCCAGCGGAGCTATCAACCGCATGCCGGAAAACAAAAACAGCTTTTTGGAAAGTTATACCAATCGGTTACACTACCAAGCCGCTAAAAACTATCTGCATCTTTCTCAAAATGTTTCAGTTGTTTTCTATGCATTTTTTGTTCTTTCACAAATCGAGGTAGCCAACCTCATTTTTATCATTGAAGGAATCCGTTACCAGCTTCCCACCGAAGAGATTCAAAAACTTATCATACTGTAAAGGATGGTGATAGCATGTCTATTGAAAAGATGTCCCTCGTTCATATAGTTGGGAATCTTTCAAACCTTGACGAAACACTCTTGCGTTGTGTAAAAAGCGAATTGTTCCATCCTGAAACAATCATAGAAGATCCTGAAAAAAGCGGATTTACCCATTCCAACGAACAAAATCCATACACCACTATCATGCATCAGACAGAAGAAATCCTTTCTGTTATGGATATCCCAGGAGTTTTTCACAATTATGCAAAACTCGCTCTATCTGATGAAGAATTGGAAGATTATCTGGGTGAGATCTATCAGGTTGTAAACGAACTTTCTGAAAAGATTCGTTGGTTACAGGATGAAATTCAACTACAAGAACAATCACTTGTGCAAATCAAGCATATGAGTAGCTTGGAAGCGAAAATTGAAGACGTTTTCACTTCCCATCATTCCAGCGCTCGTTTTGGTCGGCTTCCTGTCGACAGCTATTTAAAGCTGGATTACTTTAAAGACAAAAACTTTTTCTTTTACCCGTTCGATCACGACAACGATTATTATTGGGGCGTTTACCTCATGCCTTCAAGTCACAAAGAAGAAATTGACGAAATTTTCCGTTCTCTCTACTTTGAGGAATATAAAATTCCGGAATACTTAAAAGGCACGCCTGAATTTGCCGTCCAAAACCTGACTGAGCAAATTCGAAATAACCGAATTTCATTACAAGAGCTTGAAGTGGAATTAAATAAAATACGAAAAGAGCATTATGATACAATTCAAGCAGTATATTCTAAAGTCAAGATGCTGCACGACACCTTCGGTTTTCGCCGATATGCCGTCTCTGGTCATAATAAATTTCATTTAGAAGGCTTCGTTCCGCAAAAGCAGGTCAAACATTTCATTAGTCTGTTTGAGGATATGGATACTGTCATCTGCGACCAGCTTCCCGCTGAAGCGGACAAGCGTCTGACTCCGCCGGTCAAGCTGAAAACATGTTGGCTCTTCCGTCCTTTTGAAATGTTTGTGGAGACCTACGGTTTACCGCGATACTCTGACCTAAACCCTACCAGTTATATCGGATTCATTTACAGTATTCTCTTCGGCATTATGTTTGGCGATTTTGGTCAGGGAATCTGCGTCATTATCGTCGGAATCCTTTTATGGAAACTTCGCCGAATGATGTTAGGTCAGATTCTGACAAGGTGCGGCGTTTGCAGTATGATATTCGGTCTTTTATACGGCTCCTGTTTCGGGTTTGAAGGGCTGTTCCACCCCTTGTTTGACGCAATCGGTTTAGGCGGTATTTTTCCGCTCGATGTGCTCGACTCTAATACGTCCCTTACTCTGTTGATCCTTTCAATGGGTCTTGGCATCCTGATTATTCTGGTATCAATGGGAATTAACATCTACTTAGGGTTAAAAAAGCGAACTTATTCTTCCGCATTGTTTTCCAATAACGGTCTTGCCGGACTTCTTCTTTACGGAGGCGTCATTCTGGCAGCAATCCTGTTGTTGGTTCTCAATATCAATCTTTTCAATCCGATCTTCCTGTTATGTGTTGTCATTCTTCCACTGGTTTTGAT
>CAKRVU010000240.1 GCA_934408835.1 uncultured Oscillospiraceae bacterium
ACATAATATTCAAATGGAGTTTTCAAGTCCGAGGCTTTACAATCCACACCGGATAAACTATCCGCAGCGCCATGAACAAGTATAATATTGTAGCGATCAATGCTCTCCATTGGCTTCGCTATTATAGCGGAAAGAAACATGAAAATCATTACCATAGCACTTTTCATATATACTTCCTTACATAAACAAATTTTACATTAACATAATCAATTTGCATTAAGTGACGAGCACAGCAACCCGTTTTAAGCCATAAAAAAGAATTTTTGTACAAAGGAATAAGGCTACTGTATATATTATTTTCTTCGATTTGATTTCCCCAAAGGGTATCATTTTTCATTAATTCGTTCTTTAAAAAAACCCCATCCAAATTTCGTTCGTAATACGAAATGATAGTATCCTTCTTAACAGTCCCCACACAATATTTAACCCCCCCATGATCCCACAAATCTAAACAATCCTCCGCAAAATCATCTAATTGTTCATAACCTGTAATAATTTTATTTTTTACATCTACGATTGCATAAGCGCAATCTTCAGTTTCACCGATCAAACGCCATTTTCCATCACCCCAATTGCGTATCGCTCTTACATTTTCTCTGGTGCTGCATCCAAACCAAGAAAACGCACCTAATTCTTTTTTCGCTCCCCCCAAAACCCATTCATAAAATGTTCCATCATCCTTTTTCAATGCAATTATCGTTGAATCATCTATCATATCATAAACATCGTATTGGTGACCATAATCACTCTCCCAAATACGTTTTTCTTTTTCAAAATTATCAACAATTATTGAAGTCCCATAATTCTTTGAATAGCAATCAGCGCCAAGAGGCTTATGATAACACACCTCCTCTTTTT
This sequence comes from uncultured Oscillospiraceae bacterium, assembly GCA_934408835.1. GTDB lineage: Bacteria > Bacillota > Clostridia > Oscillospirales > Ruminococcaceae > CAKRVU01. The sequence goes on from CAKRVU010000240.1 coordinate 859, forward strand.
TTTCATGTAGACAAACAACAAGAGAGTCTTTAGAAAAACCGATTATTTCTGACGAAGATAAGTCTTCATATTCTTTGTCCCAACCGCATCCACACATCCCTGAGCACACAAACAACACAATCAGAGCAACCAAACTATTCCGCACACCAATTTTTCTCAAAAATTTCATCATATTCTCCATACTAACGACTAAATATAGGAACAAAGAAGTCCTTGCAAAGGAAAAGCAAAATTATTTGACACTACCTCCCGACTCGTCAAATTGTACGGAAAACATAGCCGTAATCCCGCGGTTTAAAATCGAAAGCCCCGTCCTTCCTGACGGGGTGCTTTTCCTTTCTCAGTTCGGTCCACTCGCCGCCGGAGGTCCGCTTGTAAACCGTACAGTTATCAGGTGCATTCTAATCCTTCGACGCGTCGCACTCCCAGGCGATTTCTTCTTGGTAGTTGAAGTTCATACGGATTTGACGCAAACGATGCGGCATCAGGTCATCCACAACAAAGGAGTATTTTTCAATCCCGTCATCGACAGTAATCGCAGGTACCTCATAACGCTCCACATGGCGGATGGGGACACCCTTCTCGTTCAACGAACCATCGGGATGCAGACCGTCCAACTTTTCCCAGCGGTCCACTTTCACCCCCATCTTCGACCAGTCGGATTCCGACTTGAAGCGGAGTGGCGTTGTCAAGCCCGAAAGAGGCTGATTCTTTTGTGTTGAATTCAAGTCATTTGCCGACTTGAAAAGACCTATGGCACAGTTTACACCGTTCTTTGAACCAATGTAAAAGCAGTTGCGGTTCAGAGTGGATACATCACGTGCGGAATCACTCATCCCCTGAATTTGATTCAATGTCGCAGTATCGTTCAATGCCAAATTCACGAAGGGCCGCTCGTAAAGGAAGTCTTCGTAAACATGGACAGAATTGTTCAGCATCCAGTCCTTGAAGCCCTTATCAATCGGCAAATTATGGGACGTCGAAAGGTCCATGACACCCGTAGCAAAAGCTTCTAACGAAGTTGTTGTCAGTGTCGCCGCCGCAGTGAGTGGTAT
>CAKRVU010000241.1 GCA_934408835.1 uncultured Oscillospiraceae bacterium
CCAGTTATAATGGGCTTGCGAATTCAACGTAGAGAGCTTATTTTTATGGCTAAGGAGGAGTTGTTTCATAAACCGATTCTTGCCCCCATTATTAAAAAATTGGGCGCGTTTCCAGTACGCCGAAATAGTCGGGATAATACTGCGATTGAACAGGCTGTCAAAACAGTGCGCGATGGAAAAATACTGGCGTTGTTTCCGGAGGGAACCCGTTCGAAAAACGGGCAGTTATTAAAACCGAAGTCTGGCGTTGTGGTGATTGCAGCCCAAACGGGGGCGCCGGTTGTGCCGATGGCGATTAAATATTATGGAAAGCGCCCGCGCGCGAAAATTGTAGTGCGTTTTGGGGAGCCTATTACCAATGAACAGTTGGGACTTGGAGAGAATCCAACGCCACGGCAGATCAAGGCAGCTACTCAAATGGTTTGGGGGAAATTACGTGAAATCTATGAACAGGAATAGATTTCGGAGTCAATCGCGCGGTCGACCTGGTTTATCAATTGCTCGAAGAGGGGAAACAAGTAGCCACTTTAGGGCCGATTATTCACAATCCGCAAGTAGTCGAGGCGCTTTCTAAACGCGGCGTCCGAATGGTGGAGGAGATCGAAGAGGTATTACCGGACGAAATTTTAGTCATTCGATCTCATGGAGTATCAAAGGATATTTATGAAAAGCTCAAGCGGCATGGGATTACTTTTGCAGACGCGACTTGCCCTTTTGTTGCAAAAATTCACCAGATTGTCGCCAAGGCTTCGGAGGAAGGAAAGGTAATATTGATTGCGGGCGATCGCAACCATCCGGAGGTACAGGGGATTCGCGGACACCTATCAGGAAATTCTTATGTCTTCTCAACGCCGGAAGAATTAGAAAAACTACTAATTGAATCAGAGTTTTTTGTGAAAAATAGACTAATATTGGTATCCCAAACAACCTTTCCACTCTATTTATGGAGAAAGTGCGCAAAAATTCTCAAAACATACTGTACAAATGCCGAAATATTTGATACAATATGTAATGCTACAGAAATGAGGCAGAAAGAGGCACAGGAGTTGGCTGAAGACTCTGATTTAATGATTGTAGTCGGAGGGCGGCACAGCTCTAATACTGCCAGGTTGTCTGAGCTTTGCAGTGCTCGTTGTAAGACAATCCACCTGGAAACTGCGGACGAGCTGCCTGTTGATTCTCTGTTGTCCGCCCGACAAGTGGGCGTTACAGCCGGCGCTTCGACGCCTGCGGATATTATTAAGGAGGTTCTTGTAACCATGAGTGAAGTCATCAACAATCAGCCGGAGACGGTAATTCCAGAGGAGCCCAGTTTTGCGGAACTGCTGGAGCAATCCAAACAGCAGCCGGTGTATAAGGTTGGAAGAAGGATTAAGGGAACAGTTACTTCTGTATTGAAAAATGAAGTACAGGTAGATATCGGCGGGAAGCAAGCTGGTATCATTCCTATTTCTGAACTTAGCACAGACGCTTCTGCGAAACCGGAGGAACTTGTTAAGAAGGGGGACGAGCTGGATCTGATTGTTGTGAAGATAAATGATCAGGATGGAATTGTAACTCTTTCTAAGCGCCGGTTTGACGCAGAAAAAGGATATGAAAATATTATTGCGGCAAAAGAAGAGAACAAAACCCTATCAGGTAAGATTACGGATGTAGTTCGTGGCGGCGCGTTGGTTCTTACCAATGGAATTAAAGTATTTATTCCAATTTCTCAGTTATCGGATCATCGGGTAGAAACTGTAGAAGAATTTTTGGGGAAAGAGGTTCAGTTTAAGATTATCGAATTGAACCCAAGTCGTCGCCGTGCTGTAGCTTCTGTTCGTCGTTATCTCTCTGAACAAAGAAAGGCGTTGGCAGAAAAGTTCTGGGAGACGGTTCATGTGGGGGATACCTACCATGCAA
>CAKRVU010000242.1 GCA_934408835.1 uncultured Oscillospiraceae bacterium
GGGCAATCGAATCGCGGGTTTTGGTTTCCGTCTACCAGGACGAGTTGAGGGCGGGTGCGCAAGCCTTCCAATGCGCGTCTCATAGCCAGGAAAGTTGCCTGTAAAATATTGTATTCTTCGATTTCTGCCACCGTAGCCGTTCCAATAGAATAATCCTTTGCCGTTTGACATATTTGCTGATAAAGAGTCTCTCGTTTTTTGGGGGAGAGTTTTTTGCTGTCGTTGATTCCATCGATCGGCACATCAAGAGGAAGTATGACGGCTGCTGCAACGACCGGACCGGCCAAGGGACCTCTTCCGGCTTCGTCAATTCCGCATAAGGAGGAATCAGCCGCTTGTTCTCTATCATATTCATAAAGCGTCATTTACATTCTCCTGAAGTTCCAGTGTGATTCTTCCGAGTTTTCCGCTGCGGAATTTATCCAACAGCATGACAGACGCTCGTTGGGTATCTACTTCGTTTCCACGCAAAAGCATACCGCAAGAGCGCCCGATTGCTTCCAGCAACAGAAACGGATCTTTCTCCAAATCGGATAGATGGAACTGTTTTACAAGCTGCTGAGGGTAGTGCGCAGACAAAAATAAGAGCAGATGCATTGCAACCAATTCGGTATCAAAGACTGTATCCTTGATTGCGCCGGTGTATGCCAGATGAAGACCGGCGTCAGGCGAATCGAATTTAGGCCACAAAGTACCGGGCATATCCAGCAGATCGATATTCTGTCCGATATGTACCCATTGTTTTGTTTGTGTTACGCCTGGACGGTTTTCTGCACGGGCGCATTTTCGACCGGCCATCTGATTGATAAATGTGGATTTTCCGGTGTTTGGAATTCCCACAACCATAGCGCGCAATACCTGCCCGGTCATTCCGCGGGCGGCACGGCGCTTTAACAATTCTGACATTTGTTTTTGCAAAAAACCGGAAACCTTTGCAACACCCGATTGACTTTGACAATGAATTGCAAGCGCGGGCAACTTTGCTTTTGCAAACGCTTCAATCCACAGCTTGGTTTGTGTTGGATCGGCCAAATCGCTTTTATTCAGAAGCAGAACCCTTTGTTTTCCGGCTAACAGAGTTTGAAAAAACGGGTTTTGACTGCTGTTTGGAATTCTAGCGTCCAGAAGTTCTATCACAACATCTACTTGAGATAAATTTTGCCGAATCAATCGCTCGGTCTTCTTCATATGACCAGGAAACCATTGAATGTTAGGTTTTTCCAGCATCGCAAACTCCTCTTTCTTCATTTATACAGCGCCGATTTTATTGAATGGGAAAATCCGATACACCGCTTGCCCCATAATATTTCTTTCGTCAACACATCCAAAGTTGCGGCTGTCGGTCGAATTATTGCGGTTGTCACCCATGACAAATACACAATCTTCTGGAACTGTAAGGGGGTATTCTTGGTCTTCCTTTGGATTGGTCGGATCGTGAATATAATCTTCTTGCAATTCCTGACCGTCTACAAACACTTTGCCATCGTCTGTGATATCAACTGTTTGTCCTTCAGTTGCAATGACGCGCTTGATAATTGGTTGTTCAAACAAGTCGTCAAGTTCTAATACCACGATATCCCCTTGTTCCGGCTCATAAAATAGGTGCGTTAAAATCAAACGATCCTCATTGGATAAGGTGTATTCCATTGAGGAGCCGTCTACGCCGACAACGCGAAATAAAAAAGTGAGAATCAGCGTTACGACAACCAGTGCAACGACGCTCATTTCACAAATATCAAAAAATTCGCGTTTAAAGCTAAATTTTTCAGGCATGTAAATTTCATCATCCATTTTGCGTCAATCCTTTCTTGTTTTAAAGAGATTAAATCATATTATTATCATATCATGATTTTACTCAAAAGTAAATGGG
>CAKRVU010000243.1 GCA_934408835.1 uncultured Oscillospiraceae bacterium
TTGTCTATTTGTTTTGCACAGCCGCAAAGCCGCACAATAATGCCATTTTGACTACATTATTATAATAGCAAGCCGGGGCTTTGTCAACAAAAAAGGCGGTGCTGGGGAGGAAAACTATGATTCAATCAGTTGCCGAGAAAGGTTTATTACAGAATCGCGTGCTTCAATGCGATTCTCAACAATATGTTGGATTTGAGTGGAAATTGCAGCACGCAATTCGGGGGAACGAGGAATTGGAAGCATAATCTCTTTCAATCGTGGGCCTAATGTATCAATAACATCGCGTGTAAACTGCTTCGTACGAATTTGCCTTTTTACGATATAAGAGTTCAGTAGGCCGAGTAAGAGGTACTCATCTAAAACCTCTTTTTTCAAAACACGAATTTTTATCAAGCCGCCGCAATAGAGCATTTTAGTATCATACTCGGTAATAAGACAAGAAGTTCCAACCAGATATGTTCCGTCGCGGACAATCAGAATATCACCGGCGCGAACATCTTCTCGTAAGGAATATTGTTTGTAAATTTCCTCTGAGACACCCTGTTTTGCATCAGATTTGATTTCCCAATTAGAAAAATCCGAAGTGCGCACGAAGGGAATAGAGCCTGTTCCATATGCCATCTTTCCAATCTCATCGCCCGTAGCAAGCTCAATTACATTATCTTGAATGAGAGATTGAATACTATATCTTTCACAGGTGCAGTCAAGACGCTGAAGTGTATTTTCAATGGCGGGGTCATAGTATTTGGGAAGGTAAATATTGTTAAGAATGGACGTGGAATTAAGACGAAAAGCGGAGAATGCACCAAATTCTAGAGTGGTTGTATCTTGAACCAGTTCTTGAGTAATATCTTCTATAGACTTAGAAAAAAAATCTTGAAATGCACGAGTGCTACCAGATTCAAGCACTTGTTCTATTAACAAAGGCATCTGTTTGATGGCTGCCTTATATTTGATGCGAGTATCTAATGCTGTACGCATCTTTTGAGACAAACTCTCTTTTAAAGCGGGGTCCTTTGGAAGAGGGAGTATAATTTCTCGGTAACGACCACCCAGAGTGTCAATAATATCAGCGGTAAATTGCATGTTTTTGATTTGACGCTGCACAAGAGAACAGTTCAAACAGAGAAATAAAAGAAGCGGATCAAGTCGTTCAGTATCAGCAACGCGGAATTTCAAAATATGCGATTGGTAAATCATAGGAATATCTAGGGGCGTTACGATACAGTTTGTGCCAATCAAATACGTTCCGTCGCGTACCATTAAGATGTCACCGGGCTGAACATCTTCACGGCAGGAATATTGTTGATATATTTGTTGAGAGACACCTTGCTTTGGAATGGTTTTGATTTCCCAGTTTGAAATATCAGAGGTACGAACAAACGGAATACTGCCCGTTCCGTATGCCATTTTACCAATTTCGTGCCCTGTCTGTGCCCCGATAATACCGGCATCAATGAGAGAACCCAAAGGTAAAAGACTGTGAGTTTCCTGCAAGTCGAGCAGCTCTTGCTTTAGCGTTGGATCATAATATTTGGGGATAAAAATTTGGTCCTTGATATCTTGAATGTTGATCTTGTAGGCAAGCATAGTTTACCTCATTTCGCGGTAGCGGTCGGCAACTAAAGGTACTTCGTCCAGAATTACCTTTTCACCAGTATCGGTGTATGTATACGTTATATTTCCACGGCTGTCATGGCCGCACCATTTAACATCACTCATAAAAATATCATAATTGCCACAGGATGCAACGGATTCGCCTTTTTTATATTTCTGACAAATTATAGCAATCCCACAAATTAGTGCAGATAATCACAGGATTTGAACCAGCCTGAGCAGTCAGAAGGTGAAACAGT
>CAKRVU010000244.1 GCA_934408835.1 uncultured Oscillospiraceae bacterium
GTAGATACACTTGCCGCATACTTTCACGGCTAACCTGTTTATTCCAGAAGAAATCGCTTTCGCATAGCTTGTAAATCTGTTTAACTCTTACTCCAAGGGCATCCCCGGAAATTGCCTCCAAGTACCGTTTTACTGGAAACACCATACTTTGATTGCTTTGCTTGCCAGATTATCTGCGCGCTCGCTTATACAACTTTCATTCCATTCTGCATAGTTAAGATATTTCGATATAGTTTCTATGCCGGTTGCATATTTTTTTAAGCCATCTCGCGTTGCTTTACCAGCCAGCTTAACGCTCCACTCAGAATCTCTGATAGACGCATTCAGCGACTGTGTAATGATTGCAAGATTTCCCAGCGTCAGCAGCGTGCGATCTCTTTTCATTGCCTGTTCGTCAGTGCCGTTAAATACCCAGTGGTTACGCCATTTTTTAGGCATCAAATGTTCAAGGCTATATTTTCGTATGCCTAGTAGCTGTGTCGAGCTCATTTGTTCATTCCGAATTTTCGATTCCAATAAATAAATAGTACCTGCGGCATACTTATTTGTCAAAACCGATGTATGAAACGCTTCTGTAACCTCATTATCAGTCGGCATATAATTGATTTTATCTGTTTGCTTTGCCAAATAATTAATGAAGCTCTCTTTTGTTGTTATCCGATTAGAAATCAATCTCTCTGTAAAAAGCTGATTATAATTTTTCGTGGTTTGCCGTGTGACCAATCGCCGCATTATATACGATTCCAAATATTCATACAATCTTCTCTTTTGTTGCTCATCTTGAACATTTTTTTCGATGAACAAAACATATGGAATCAGCGTTGTTGTATCCAATGCAAAAATCAGGACATTAATTCTATCAATGCTTGCATCCTTTGGCACTTCCTTGTCAACAACAGTCCCATCAATTTTGTCCCGGAAAACACCTGCGTACTCCACCATTTCTTGCAAAAGAACATTCTTGTCACCGCCAAGATAACTTCCAACAAATTTTTTATAAGAAGGAAACAAAGATTCAACTCTGGCGAAAGCAACTTTGTCCTCAGCCCTTACCGCATAGCTGCTATCTTGGATAAGTATCTGCAGCAGTGAATAAAAGAACAAATCTATAAAAGTTCTCTTTATACGCCCTGTTACAATTTCCTGTCCCCAATAATTACGCGTTTCTTCATCTTTTTCAAAGACATTTTGCCAATGCGTCTTGTACAAGTCCAAATCATCTCTGCTGAAGAAATGATTTTTAAGAAGCTCTGCAGTTGTGAGTCGTACACCAAGCGAGTTTATAGTATCGAATATCTGCTGTTCATTTTCATCATAGTTCAAATCAATACCTACAAACATAACCTTACTGCAAATTACATCAAAATCCACCTTTGATGTATCAAGTTTTTTTGCAAAATATGTATAGGCATTTGTTATTGTATCTTGATAAGGCAACTCCTCGATTTTCTGCAAATCCATAATTCGATTATAGGATGTCACATCATTGAAACTGTGCTGCAAAACAGGGCGATCGTCATCCAAGCGGAAGCGCTTGTCAAATTTTCGCAACGCATTCGTTTTGAGGCACAACACTTTAAGAAGTATACTAAGTGTTGTTAGACGCTGTTGCCCATCAATCACTGTACGCACATCGACTATTGCGCTGTTGCTTTGCGTAAGTTGCTGTTTCAAAATCACAGAACCCATAAAATAAGGCTCTTTCGTCACACATACATTTTCAATATCTTCGAGCATTCTTTCCCATTCGTTTTCTTTCCAGACATAAGAGCGTTGAAAGAATGGAATTTCCAGCATTTTGCTGCCCGTAAAAATGTCATTTATGGTCCTTTTTCCGGCATCCATATAGTTTTT
>CAKRVU010000245.1 GCA_934408835.1 uncultured Oscillospiraceae bacterium
CGAAGGTGGTGACCGAGGCGGTTCAATTGTGGCGATCGGTACACCGGAGGAGGTTATGTCTTGCGACGCCTCTTATACCGGCAAATATTTAAAAAGAGTATTGAAGTGATATCAAATACAACGGAAAAGGAAGCTTTGTGATGAGGAAAATTGCAAACGAAATTTATGATGTTGGTGTACTGGATCCGAATTTACGGATATTCGATGTGATTATGAAAACGGAATTTGGCACCAGTTATAACGCGTATATTGTCAAAGGCAGCGAGAAGACAGCCTTGATTGAAACGGTGCATAAATCCTTTTTTTCAGCCTATTTAGAACAAATAGAAGAGATTGTAGACTTGTCCGAGGTGGATTATCTGGTAATGAACCATAATGAGCCGGATCATTCCGGTTCCATCGCCCAACTGTTACAGAGATACCCAAACATTACAGTGATTGCCAGTCGGGCTGGTTGTGCTTATTTGAAGAATATAGTGAATTTGCCTGGAATGCAGATGAAAACGGTAAGGGATGGAGATACGGTTTCGTTAGGGGATAAGACGCTGCAATTTCTGATTGCACCTTTTTTGCATTGGCCGGATTCGATGTTTACCTGGGTACCGGAAGAAAAGGTTCTCTTTTCTTGCGATTTTTTGGGCACCCATTATTGTGAACCGCAGCTTTTGGATGAGCGTGTTGTTTATCCGGAGTATTATTGGGCGAGCTTGCAAAACTATTATGACGCTATTTTTGCTCCGTTTGGAGCTTATGTGACAAAGGGACTGGATAAAATTTCAGGACTTGATATTCGATTCGCATGTCCAAGTCACGGACCGGTTTTAACCAAGGAAGGCTTTTTGCCGGAAGTGATAAGGCGCTATCGAAGCTGGTGCAGACCGGTAAGACAAAGACAGACTTCCATTCCGATTTTTTATTGCAGCGCTTATGGAAATACCGCTCAGCTTGCGGAAGCGATTGCGGAAGGAATTCGCGAGGTGTTACCGCACGCGGCTGTAGAGTGCTTCAATATCATTGAGCATAATATGGAAGCTTTGCAAAAGCGTTTGAATGAGAGCACGGCTTTTTTGTTGGGATCGCCTACCATTAACCGCGATGCACTTTCACCACTCTGGGTTTTGCTTGCGCATGTTGACGCTATTCGTATACCAAAACGTCCGGCTGCAGTCTTTGGATCTTATGGTTGGAGCGGAGAAGCAACGGGTAGTCTCGCCGCTCGATTGCAGACATTAAAGGCCGATGTCTTTGAAAAACAATTCCGCATTGTATTTGTGCCAACTGAGGAGGATTTGGTTGCCGCAAGGGAGTTTGGAAGGGAATTTGCCGCAGCAACAGGCATTGGAAAACCCACGAACAAAATCTCTTGAAAAAATCCTTGACAGACCGCTTAAAATTTGTTATAATCATGAAATGGATGTCCATCCATCATTCGCTGGAAAGCGAAATCCTTGCTCCATTGTAATTGTTGATTGGAGCCAAAGTCCAAAAGGAGGTGCATGAAAATGGCAAAGTTAACACAAAAATATGAGACCATGCTGGTGCTTAGCACAAAACTGGGTGAAGATGGAATCGCTCAGACGGTGGAAAAGTTCAAAAATTTGATCTCTTCGCATGGCGTATTGGAAACTGTAGACGAATGGGGAAAGCGTAGACTCGCTTACCCGATTAACTACGAAACCGAAGGTTATTATACTCTTTTTCAGTTTGAGAGTAAACCGGAGTTCCCGAGTGAATTAAATCGTATTTATAACATTACCGATGGAATTCTTCGTACGTTGATCATCGCAAGAGAGGACGCCTGATTGGCAGGAGGAAAGGCTTATG
>CAKRVU010000246.1 GCA_934408835.1 uncultured Oscillospiraceae bacterium
CACAAATACCGCATTGACAAAGCAATCAATCAACCGCTGCCGCTGTTCCTCGTTCTGCACATCGGTTTTTTTGAACTGTTCCAAAAAAAAGTTGATTTGCTCCCGTTCTAACCGTGGATGCTCTAAACGCTCTTTTAAGATACACTTTTCAAGGCGGCTTTTCTCGGATTCCAGTTCTGTGAGGCGCTGCTTTGTTGAGGGGGTAATGATGCCCGCTTGAATGGCGTTAATCATGTTCTCGATTCCCTGTTCAGCTTCATGCTTCTGCTGTTCCAGTAGTTTCAAATCATAGCTTTCCTCGCCTTGAAGTTCCATGAGCCGATCTGTCAGGCGCTCCATCAGAGGCTTGTCCATCACAACGAGCATTGTTTGTTGAACAACCAGATTTTCAATCCAATCTTTTTTTACCGCTTTTTTTGTGCAGCCTGTTTTCTTCTTGGCACTGGCGCATTTGTAGTAGCGATAGATTTTGCCCCCGTGCTGGCCGCTTTCTCCGAACATGATTTTTCCGCACTTGCCGCAAAACAGCTTTGTGGTCAGCAGATAGCTTTCTTTCGCTTTTGCCGCTGCTGGTCTGTGTTTGTTTTTCTCCATTCGAGCCTGTACCCGGTTGAAAACATCTTCTGGCACGATGGCAGGGATGCCGCCGGGAATAACAACATCTTGGTATTTGTATTCACCGATGTATTTCCTGTTTTGCAGCAATATGTTAAAGGCGGAATAGGTGAATTTTTTACCTCTTGTGGTTGTTAATCCCCGTTCGTTGAGATCACGCACAATATCCCGGATAGTATCACCATCGGCATAGCGCCGATATACTTCTTGGACGATCGGCGCTGTGGTTGGATTGATTTCCAGCAGTTTTGTTTCTTTGTTTAACTGATAGCCAAGTGGGATATGTCCGCCATTATTCTGGCATTTCAGCGCATTTTCTTTCTGGCCTCTGTGGATTTTTTCAGATAGGTCAAGGCTGTAATATTCCGCCATGCCCTCCAAAACCGCTTCCAGAATAACGCCGTCGGCTCCATCTGCAATTCGCTCCGTAGCGGAAACCACCTTGACGCCGTTTTTCTTTAATATGGCCTTATAATGGGCGCTGTCATAGCGGTTGCGGGCGAACCTGTCCAGTTTCCAGACCAATACAAGATCAAAAAGGTGCTTTGAACTATCCTTTATCATCCGCAGGAAATCCAACCGCTTTTCTGTCTCTTTGGAAGCACTCAGCGCCCGGTCAATATATTCGCCCACGATTGTTATTCCGTTTGCCTCCGCATATTCCCGGCACTCTCGTAGCTGCCCTTCTATGGATTCTTCCCGCTGACGGTCGGAAGAAAACCGGGCATAAATTACTGCGTTCATTTCGTCTCTCCCTCCATCATGGTCAACAGGGTTTCTTTCAATTTGGCGTTGAATTGGGATTTGGGGTCAAAGCACATTTCGATGAACTTCCGCATATCTTCGCCGTTGGCATTTAGCTTCGGCTTACATTCATACAGTTTTCCCTGCGGTTGGTCTGTACGACAGCACAAGTAGTCCAGAGAAACGTCAAAATAATCTGCCCACCATACCAACAGTTTGATAGATGGAGCCGTTTTCCCGGTTTCCGTCTTTGCTATGGTGGTCTGATTGCTCCCGCACAGCTTGGCTATTTCGGCTTGCGAAAGGTGATTTGCTTCCCGCAATTCCCGCATACGCTGTCCGATCTCATTCATAATATCGCTTCCTTTCTACCAACAGTATAAGTCATTTTGGGAGAATAATCAATGCCAATTTAGCATTTATACGAATTGCTTTTTTGAATATACA
>CAKRVU010000247.1 GCA_934408835.1 uncultured Oscillospiraceae bacterium
ATGATTATTATGGTGCTTCAGGTGTTATTGATAAAGTTGACCGATATTTATTTTCAAAGCCGTTGTTACTAATAGGTGAAGATGGAGCTAATTTGCTTACACGTAGCAAACCAATCGCATTTATTGCGAGTGGGCAGTATTGGGTTAACAATCATGCTCATGTTCTTGACTCATCAGTTGGATTACTATTGGAGTATGTGGCTGCGTATATCAACGCAATTAACCTCGCACCATATGTAACAGGAACTGCTCAACCCAAGATGAATCAAGAAAAGATGAATTCTATTCTTATTCCCATTCCACCAACTGGTGAACAGCTACGCATCGTTCAGAAGATTGACGAAATCTTTCCTGTGGTTGCAAATATGTGAAACAAGGCATACACTCGACAATCCGAAGTGTATGCCTTCCTTTTTACCAATCTACGATTGTGTCAACGATTTCTCGCTGCTCTGTAGCTGTTTTTCTGAGGTAGATACGGGTGGTTTCAATACTTTCGTGTCCCATAAGATCAGCCAAAAACGCTATATCATTGCATCGTTCCAAGAAACTTTTGGCAAATCTGTGCCTGAATGAATGAGGATATACAACAACCGGATTAATATTGTATCTAACTGCTAATTTCTTCAGTTGTCCGGATATGCCGCGAGTAGTAATACGTTCACCATACTTGTTTAAAAAAATGAAGCCGCTTTCTTGTTGCTTTTCAGTCAACCAAGAAAGGGCTTCATTTTGCAATTCTTTGGGAATATAAATTCTACGTAGTTTTCCCCCTTTGGAGTATAAGTCGATATGCCCCAACTTAACATGTTCAGCTTTAATCTGAATCAGTTCGCTCACTCTGGCTCCGGTGGCGGCAAGGAAGCGGATTACAAAATACCAGAACATTTCATCATCATTTTTCAGACAAGATTTGAAATATTCATAGTCCGCTTCACTTATTACATTTTCCAAGAAAGTTTTCTGTTGCACACGAACAAAAGGTAATTTCCATTTTTCCTTGCCGATGCATTCTAGGTAGCAGTTGATTGCCCTTAAACGCAGATTGACCGTTTTGGGTTTGTAGCTCTCTATCAGCCACACCTTATAAGCCCGCAGGTTTTTTTGTGTGATACCGTCGTACTGCGAGCTGTATTGCCGCAAGGCAAAAAGGTACGAGGATATCGTGTTTTCCGAGAGGTTTGTACCTCTCAAGTGTCTTTCGAATTCTTCTATCATAATGAAAGACCTCCTTTCACTATGATATTATACCATGTATATTTTACAGCCCTTTGACAAGCGGAAGCAATTTATCGATTCGCTGGATGATACGGTGTTGTTCGGCAAGCGGCGGCAATGGAAAAAGCAGCCGTAGAACGCTTGTGCGATCGATGCCTGGAATAACACCCTGACCTTTGGCCTTTAAAAGTTCAAAATTCGAATCTAAAAACAGTTGAACAAATTGCATGACGAGCAAGTCGTTCTTTAGGATCGCCATAATTTGGCGTGCAATATGCGCTTGCTCAATATTGCAAATAACGGTTTTCCCATACCCTGAGCCTTTACAAACAAGTAATACATCTCCACTGTGTACGATTTGCCGTGGTGCTTCAGTCCACCGATTTACGAGTATTTGCGAGTTTACAATATTGCTAGCTCCCGTTATATAGGCGATACCCTTTCCAACATCGTTATACTCATCTGGCGGAAAATCGGTCCCAGATAGCAGTGTAATTACACTTTCTAATCGGCACCAACACCAGTTTTCCGGTATCTCAAACGGCAGTTCATCGTCGATGCACCGCTCCACGCCATCCAACTTCTC
>CAKRVU010000248.1 GCA_934408835.1 uncultured Oscillospiraceae bacterium
CCGGTATATCCAAACATGTTACGAACAGTAGTAAAGCATGTTGCGTCCTCCAAATAATTGTCTGCAATCAGTTTGGCGCGCAGAGGATCCCCTGGCATCAAAACAGTCTTTGCAATTTCGTCCTTCGATTTTGCACCAATGTGCGCGGTTGGAATATTCATCTCTTCTTCCTCCTAATAATAATTTTTATTTGCGAATCAATGGCAGCAGCGATGTTCCGCTGGTTTCCTGCTGAACAGAAAATACATCTAATATGGTTGCCGCAATATCAGAAAAGGTCGTGCGGGTACCCAAGTTGACTGGAGCAATCTTCTCTCCCGTAATCAACAAAGGCGTATATTCGCGGGAATGATCGGTAGAGGGTGTGATCGGATCGCAGCCATGGTCGGCAGTGATCATCAAGATATCATCCTCTGTCAAGTGTTCCATAATCTGCGGTAACTTCTGATCAAAATAGGTTAGCGCCTTAGCATACCCTTCCACATCGTTGCGATGTCCGTAAAGCATATCAAAATCAACCAAATTGACAAAACACAAACCGTCAAACTCTCTTTGTGTCAGCGCAATGGTTTTTTCAATTCCGTCCGGATTCCCGGTGGTTCTTTCAAACTCGGTAATTCCGCTTCCGGCAAAAATATCATTGATTTTTCCCACCGCAATCACATCTTTACCGGCGTCCTTTAACAGATTCAGCATGGTGTTTACGGGGGGCTTCAATGAGAAATCATGCCGATTGGTTGTCCGCTGAAAATTGGGCGCCTCACCGATAAACGGTCTTGCAATGACGCGTCCGACTCCGTGCTCACCCCGAAGAATATTACGGGCAATCTCACAATAACGATACAGCTCTTCCACCGGCACAACATCCTCGTGAGCTGCAATCTGAAAGACGCTGTCAGCAGAAGTGTAGACAATCAGCGCTCCAGTTTTGATGTGATCCTCTCCGTAATCGCGGATAACGTCAGTGCCCGAATACGGTTGATTGCAAATCACTTTACGCCCGGTCTGTTTTTCAAACTCGCTTAGCACCTCCTGCGGAAACCCGTTCGGATAGGTCGGCAGCGGCTTGGATGAAATCAAACCGGCAATTTCCCAATGACCAATTGTGGTATCCTTCCCTTTAGAAGCCTCTGTCATCCTGGCATAGGCTCCTTCCGTTGAATCAACCGATGGTCTACAGGTAACGCCATCAATATTATAAAGCCCCAGCTTAGCCATGTTCGGCAAATGCAGCTGATCGCTTTGGCTGCAGGCGGCAAGGGTATTGCTCCCCTCGTCCCCATATGCTGCGGCGTCCGGCATCTCTCCAATGCCAAAGCTGTCCAACACAATCAAAAATACTCGTTTCATCTAACAACCTCCAAATTTTTTTATTCACCTTATACGATGTTCCCATTATACAATCTTTTTCGGAAATAGAAAACACTTATACAAAAAATTTACAATTCGCCTTAAAAATCTAAGTAATATCACAAATATTCAGAACGAACCTTTGTTTCATTCTTACTAAAATTCAAACGCATTTCCCATACTTCAGTATAAACCGCTTGTTTTTCGAATCACCGCACCTTTTTCTAAGTAAAATTCCAATTTAAAACAGACGCCTATTTTTGATAGATTGAGTCAATCTGCAAAATCTTTCGCTGTTTTGTTGACGTCCGCGTGCATTTGTGCTATTATAATGTTATCTAGATGGCGCACCGACTTCTTCCCCGCGCAGCTACAATTTGTATGAATCAGGAGGGATCGCTATGTTGTTAATGAACTGCGTTGGTATCAGCAACAAACTTGCTGCTATAGC
>CAKRVU010000249.1 GCA_934408835.1 uncultured Oscillospiraceae bacterium
GGTAAGAGCTCACCGGGATGCGGGGAACCGCATTGCCATGTAAACCCTATCCGATGCAACATCGACCGGGAGGTTATCGTTAGTCCGGCGCTCCCGACGGATGGCTGGAGTCTTTTGGCGACAAAAGACCAAGATAGATTGTCACAAAAACAGAACTCGGCTTATAGATTCAGTCATAAAGAGCGTCTGACGCATAAGTTGCGGAAAGGCGTTCTTTTTTCTACTTTGAAATCAAAACAAACCACTTCTGACTCATAGAGAAATGCGCTCAACAATTGCGGAAAACCTCTCGCTATTTCAAAAAGCGAAGAATTATTGTAAAAAAACCATGAACAAATCCTTGTAGAGCAAGAAAAGATTTGTTATAATAAAACGAAAAGGAGGTGGCGGCTTTGGTGCAAAGTATGACCGGTTTTGGGCGCGCTTATCGGACGATCGATCAACGGCAAGTTCTTGTAGAGGTTCGTTCGGTCAATTGCCGTTATCTGGAAAGCTCAGTACATTTGCCACAAAACTGCTTTTGCCTGGAACCCCGTATCAAAGAGCGGGTGCGAGAAAGGGTGCGTCGCGGTAAGGTGGATGTTTTTTTGTCCTTGACGGCAGTCGAGACATCCAAAGAAACAATACAGCTGAATGAACCGCTTTTGGTCGGATATCTTTCTGCGCTGCGAGCTTTATCTAAACAATATCATCTTTCAGACGATTTGGCTCTTCACCATCTGATACAGCTGCCGAATTTGTTTTCTTTCGTGCAGGAAACGCCGGATGAGGAGGAGCTGTGGCAAATTGTATCTCCGGTGCTTTCTGAAGCGCTGGAGGCTTTTTGGCAGAGCCGTTTGAAGGAGGGTGGAAGATTACAGGCGGATATTGCCGCGAAGCTTTCCGGACTTGCAGAAATAGTAGAGCGGCTCCGGGAGCAAACGCCAAAGACGGTAGCCGCTTATCGGGAACGATTGTTCGCGCAGCTGAAGCCTCTTTTACAGGATCAATCAATAGAGGAAAGCCGCATATTGACGGAGGCAGCTATTTTTGCCGATAGAATTGCAATTGATGAAGAAATTGTTCGCTTGGAAAGTCATATCGCGCAATTGACAGAGTTGCTTGAACAGGAGGAACCGATAGGGCGAAGGTGTGATTTTTTGTTACAGGAAATGAATCGTGAGGCAAACACCATTGGTGGAAAGGGAAATGATCTTCAGGTTTCAAAATGGGTGATAGAACTCAAAGCCACGCTGGAAAAAATTCGAGAGCAGATTCAAAATATTGAGTAGGTGCTAATATGCAATTGGTGAGTATCGGATATGGGAATTATCTGCTTGCAGACAAGTTGATATCAATGGTATCGCCGGAAGCCGCGCCAGTCAAACGGATGGTTGCACAAGCGCGAGCCTGCGGAAAACTGATCGATGCAAGTTGTGGAAGAAAAACAAAATCAGTTATCATGATGGATAGCGATCATGTTGTTCTTTCGGCTTGGGATACAGAACAGATTGCAGAACAGTTTCAGAACAAAGAGGAGAAAAATGAATAAAGGAATTGTAGTAGTAATTTCAGGACCGTCCGGAAGCGGCAAGGGAACAGTGGTAGAACTGCTGAAAAAAAACCCCAAGATCTTTCTATCCGTTTCAGCTACAACACGCGCGCCAAGAGAGGGAGAAGAAGACGGAAAACAATACCATTTTTTATCGGAGGATGAGTTTTTAAAACGTTTGGAAAACGGGGGAATGTTAGAGCATAACTTGTATTGTGGCAATTATTACGGAACACCATTATTGGAAATCAATGAGCAGCTT
>CAKRVU010000250.1 GCA_934408835.1 uncultured Oscillospiraceae bacterium
GCACTGTAAACAATATAGAAATGAGGCTTAAAGGAAAAGGTCGTGGTTCGATAGCTTTCCAACAAGACTATGCAGACTGCGGAACACCATCAGCCGTGAAGTCAACATTCCATCTATTTGACAACTGCCGATAGATAATAAGGTAATCCTTTTTTGTACCGGCGTTAGCCGGACTTTTTTTACCGCCAACGGCGGACTTTTTGTCATTTGTGACTTTTCAGCCTGCCATCAGGCAGGCGCGGATGGGGGTGGCGGGGAATATCCGAGAGCTCGCTCTCGAGATATTACACGACACGCACAGACGCAAAGGGCGAAGCCCTGAAAAGGCGCAAATCTTTTTGTAGCTTCTTTGTGATGCCCTAAAACTCAGCGGTGAAGGAACTCCCGCCCCTTGAGCAGGAATGGGGATGGGCTTATCGGTTGGCTACCTTCATTCCTTTAAGTTCATATTTTCCTTGAAAAAAGTTTGGCTGTTTTAGATTTTATTGCTAACTTTACACCGAAAAAAGAAGATTCTCGGTTTATACCAAATCAAAGATAACAGAACCCGTCTGCATCCCGGAGACCTGCAGGCGGGTCACTTTTTTTATAAAACAGGTATGGTAAATCAGAAACCACATAATATAGAAGAACAGATTCGCTTGCTTCGTGACAAGGGCATGAATTTCTCAGATGATGAAGAGCGTAAGGCAAAGGAGTGTTTCTCGCGTATCAGCTATTTCCGTCTGAAATATTATTGGAGAGACTTACTGGATGCAGATACAGATGGAGATTTCATTGAAGGAACCACCTTTAGTGATGTTATCCGGCGGTATGATTTCGACCATCAGCTGCGCCTCATCCTTTTTGACGCAATAGAAATAATAGAAGTGGCATTGCGTTCAAAGGTGATTAACCATATGTCACAAGCCGCAGGTAATGGATTATGGTATTTGGACTCCTCCCTTTTTGAGAACAGTGATTACCATGAAGATTTCGTTTACGACTTAAAATATGAATTTGGAAGAAGTACGGAGCCTTTTGCCAAAGAATATATAGACAGTCATCCCAACTGGGACGAGGAGTCTTTTGACGGTGACAATCCGGATGCGTGGAGGATAATAGAGGTGGCAACATTCGGTACTCTTTCCAAGATGTGTAAAAACCTTAAATCGCAGCTTCCGCAGCGTTCCGCAATAGCCAACGATTTTGGACTTTACTCAGCAAAAGACCTTACAGGTTGGCTTGAGGCGATTTCTCTGATGCGTAACATTGTGGCACACCATTCCAGACTATGGAACAGAACGTTTGGAAAGAAAGTAACCAATCCAAGAGGCTTACGTGGCAAATGGCTAAACTCACCATTGACAGAAAATCAGAAGAACAGGCCATACGGCTTCATCGTGGCAATGCTGTATCTCTGCAATGCTGTCTGCCCCAGAAATAAAATAAAAAATAAGATTCTTGATCTGATAAGTGCCAATCAGAACATTCCTTATCAAAGGCTTGGTTTTATCGGAAATTGGAAGGACGATCCAATATGGAGGTAAAAGCCGTTTGTGATGATTTGCACAAAAGGCTTTTCCTTGAATGGGTAGAAAGCGGGATGTATAAACACAAAACGGTCATTAGGCTGATTGGGATTTAATAAGCTAATGATATAAACACAAAAAGCCATGGCGGCTGTTGCCGGCTTCGCCTTTTGGGGGTTGTCGGTGACGCCTGTCAGAAAACGAGTTTTCCTCCTTGTCGTCGCCACCATCCCCAACGCCATGCTTCGCATGACGACAACAGCCGGCATGGGT
>CAKRVU010000251.1 GCA_934408835.1 uncultured Oscillospiraceae bacterium
TTGGCTCGCAAATCAGGTAAACTTACATCTTACAACAGCACTTGCAATAGGAGTTCTCCCATACCTGCCGGGAGATGCAATCAAAATCATCTTAGCCATTATTTTGGGTCCAAAACTACAAAAAAGCGTCAATGCACTATCATAAAGTAAAGTACGGGAAAGACAGAAAGTCCGCTTTACTGTTTGTAGATAGGCACCTCTATCTTCTGCCAAAAATAACTGCTACCGCTCGGTCGTTTCAGAACAAGTGCTTTTTCATTTTGTCCCCTATCCGTTTTCCTATCGTCCTTTTGAACACCGAACATCTTTCACTTTAAACATCACGGAGTGTTTTTATGATACCAAAACTAATTTCTCTCTTTGTCAAAACCGATCGCCCCGATAAGCGGCGTGCACAGATCGGTATTCTCGCCGGGATTGCCAATGTCTTATGCAACCTTTTTCTCTTTGTTCTAAAACTGTCGGTCGGTCTCATTTCGGGAAGCGTTGCCGTCGCCGCGGACGCATTTAACAATTTGTCCGACTCCGCCGCCTCGCTGGTAACAGTAGTCGGATTTCACCTCGGATCCAAACCGCCTGACAGAAAACACCCCTTTGGCTACGGAAGGCTTGAATACGTGGCCGGCGTTGTGATATCGGTTTTCATTTTAATCGTTGCCTTTGAATTTATTAAAAGTTCGGTGGAGCAAATTTTTTCACCCGAACCAATCGCTTTCAACTGGATCATGCTCATAACTTTACTCATCGCCATTGCAATCAAACTGCTCATGTGGCGGATGAACAGTCAGTTTGCAAAGGTCATCGGCGGTTCCTCCACCCTGTCTGCAACAGCGTTTGATAGCCTGTCGGACGTCGCTACCACGACGGTGGCTCTCTTGTCCCTCATCCTCTCCCCTTTTCTTTCCTTTCCAATCGACGGCATTCTAGGCGTCCTCATTGCCCTATTTGTTTTCGTCGGCGGCATTAAAGTGCTGCTTGATACCATCAACCCCCTGCTAGGTCAACCTCCGTCTCCAGAAATGGTGGAAGAACTCAAAACGCGTGTCCTTTCTTATGATCACATCGTTGGCATACACGATATCATCATTCATAATTATGGTCCTTCCCGCACCATCGCCACCCTGCATGCCGAGGTTCCCGCCAATCACGATGTCATTTTCGCCCATGAAACGATTGACCGTGCCGAACGGGAGATCGCGCGTGAAATGGGAATCACCGTTGTCATACACCTTGACCCTATTGTTACAGACGATAACCGATTAAATGCCGTTCGCACCCAGGTGTCAAATTGTCTGACCTCCCTCTCGCCCGATTACAGTATGCACGATTTCCGAATGCTAGATGGAAAGGAACAAATTAATCTCCTGTTTGATGTGCTGCTTCCGTATGAAGAACCGCGATCAGAGCAAGAAATTGAACAGGATATCATCAAAGCTCTCCAAAAGGAGGATCCTCGCTTTTTCCCAATCATTACCTTTGATCGAAGCTTTGTGGGATAAACTGAACAGGTAAAATCGTATGCTTCGATTTTGGAAAAATAAGTATCCCTCGGCAAAGCCGAGGATTTTTCATAGACGGGTATAACCCTTTGTTACGAGCCACGCGTCACGTTGCGTTGGGTACGACCTGACGCTTGCGTAGAGTTTGTTACTTGCTGCTCGTAAACGAGCCTATTAGAACTTTCCCATCGTCAGTTGTTCTCCGGCTCGTTCTTCTTCCAACTGTCTTTTTATCTACTCTTCTATCTTTCTCGCATTCTTTCCTACCGT
>CAKRVU010000252.1 GCA_934408835.1 uncultured Oscillospiraceae bacterium
GTTTTACAGTGGTTTTCAATAGAATGAAGGCAGCATTAATTGCCATAGTGGAAATTGGCTTGTAAGGTGAGCTGTATATTAAATTTTGCTATACTACGTTCAAACAATCATTTTTTGTATACAAAAGGCAGCCGTGCTATCACAACGGCTGCCCGAAATTATAGAGGCGCTGAATGTTTCAGAACCTCTGATAGGTGATAAGCAAGTTATCGCTTAAAACGATGGTTGCTTATCATTTATTATTTTAGATTAGTCGTGATTGTTTTCTTCAACAATCTCTTCTGTTTCAAAAGTTTCCTCTTGCGCGGCATCTTCTTTTTCAGCTTCTGAGCGTCCACAGCATTTTTTATATTTTTTGCCACTGCCACAAGGACAGAGATCATTACGACCAACCTTATGCAAATTCCGAATCGGCTGGAGCGGTTCTCCGGTTTCATTGGCGCCTTTAGCGTCTGCCGGTCGCAGAGTTTGCTCCCGTCTAATTTCACCCTCAGTGCGGATACGGACAGTCAAAAGCAGTCGGACAGTATCCTCTTTGATTCCGGCAATCATGGCATCGAACATATCGAAGCCCTCAATGCGGTATTCAATTACCGGGTCACGCTGACCATAAGCGCGCAGATAAATTCCGCGTCGAAGTTCATCCATCGCGTCAATATGAGCAGTCCATTTGGTATCGACTACGCGCAACAACACAACTCGTTCCAGTTCGCGCATCCGTTCTTCGCCCATTAGCTTTTCTTTGATCTCATATAGTTCAATTGCTTTGTCGGAAATGTATTTTTTCAAATCCGATTTTTGCATTTCTGCCAGCTCATGGGTATCATACTGCAAATCGTCTTCTTTTAAAATATAGTTGATAAAGTAATCGCGTAGACCCTCGATATTCCAATCGTCATGGACATCGGTATCAGGGATATACATGTCTACGATATCGGAAACCATGTCGCGAATCATCTGGATGATATAGTCACGCAGATTTTTTTCGTCCAGCACCATGGAACGCTGTTTGTAAATGATCTCTCTCTGCGAATTCATAACGTCATCAAATTTGAGTACGTTTTTACGAATTCCAAAGTTTCGTCCTTCTACTTTGTGCTGTGCATTCTCAATCGAATTTGTCAACATACGATTTTGAATTGGCATATTTTCGTCAATTTTCAGCTTATCCATCAATTTGGTAATTCGTTCTCCGCCAAATAGACGCATCAGATCATCTTCCAGTGAGAGATAAAAACGACTTTCACCCGGATCGCCTTGACGTCCGGAACGTCCGCGCAGCTGGTTGTCGATACGGCGGGAGTCGTGCCGCTCGGTTCCAATGATAAATAATCCCCCGACCTGACGTACCTCTTTTGCTTCACTTGCAATTTGTTCTTTGTATTTTGCGTACAAGTTTTTGAAGGTTTCACGCGCCTCCAGGATTTCACGGTCATCTGTTTCTCCGTAAGCGGTAGCTTCTTCAATCAGTTCTTCGTACATTCCGTTCCGGCGCATTTCGTCAAGCGCCATATATTCAGCATTACCGCCCAACATAATATCTGTACCACGACCGGCCATATTGGTGGCGATGGTAACGGCGCCTTTTTTACCGGCTTGCGCAATGATTTTTGCTTCTTTTTCATGATATTTTGCGTTCAGAACCTGATGCTTAATCCCGCGATCTTTTAGCATTTTGCTTAAAATTTCTGATTTTTCAATTGAAATTGTGCCTACCAGCACCGGTTGTCCTTTTTCGTGGCTTTCAACGATC
>CAKRVU010000253.1 GCA_934408835.1 uncultured Oscillospiraceae bacterium
GTTCATTAACAGCATAGCGGTTCCTCCTGATTCATACAAATTTTGGCTGCGCGGGGAAGAAATCCGGCGCGCCATCTAGATAACATTATCATACCATAAATGTGTGAATACGTCAAGAAAAAATGCGGGTGCTCGAATTTTTTTGAAAAAGAGAACGGCGGGGAAGTCGACAGCGATTCCTGTCCCCACTGAAGACGGATGATGGGGCGATGTTTTTCCAAAGTTGTTTTGGCATGCCATATTCTGGTAAGAAAATGACAGTTGCGATTTATTTGGAAAGAATATTTTATTGAGGAGACAATTTTGATATAGCAGACGGCTTTTGATTTGTTAAATTATTTTTGCCATTTAGCCTGAAAGCAACTGAACGGCTGCATGTTGGCAAAAATTGATTTTGCGTCAAATATCGGGGCGGTATTGCAAAATTTTGATTTTTTTATTATAATAATAGAATCGTGGTGTATGAGGTACGCTGCGATCTGTGAAACAAACTGAAAAACAAGAAGGAGAAACATTATGGGTCAAAAGCATACGAACAGTCACGAATTGACTATGCCGGTCGTTGCGGCCAGGGGAGTCGTTGCTTTTCCAAAGGCGATGATTCATTTGGAGATCGCGCGGTTCAAATCAATTCTTGCGATAGAAAAATCCATTCAAACGGATAAAAAGGTCTTTGTTGTAACACAAAAAAATCCGGAACAAGATCATCCGTGTGAACAGGATTTATATAAGGTGGGGACGGTTGTTGAAGTCCGTCAATTTCAGCGCTTTAGCGAAGAAGAATATCATCTTTCCGGTGTGGGTCTATACCGCGCCAGATGGAAAGAGGTGCAAACGGAAGGGGAGTATTTGACGGCAACGGCAGTTCGTCTGCCGGAACGGCGCACTCTTAACGCGCCACCGGACGAGTTGGAAGCGTTAATGCGCAGCCTGCGCGTTTATTTCACAAAATATGCGTTTGCAATGAAACGAGTAAGCAAGGAGTTGGCGACGGCTGTGGAGCAAGAAACCGACCCGCTCGCTTTGTTCCAGATGATGTCGTCATATATTCCGTTTCGATTTGATAAAAAACAGGCAATGTTAGAAGAATCCGATCACTGGACGCGGATGCATATGCTGCTGCAAGCAATGGCAGAAGAAGCGGAGATCGCAACGCTTGAGCGGCGTTTGATGGACAAAGTGGAATCCGTTATGGATCAGAATCAGCGGGATTATTTTTTGCGGGAGCAGGTACGCGTCATCCAGGAGGAGCTGGGTGCGAACGAATCTGTTTTCGGGGATCCCGAGGAGTATCTCAAACAGATTCGGGGCATTGTTCACCTGACGCCGGAGGGAAAAGAAAAGCTGGAAGGAGAAGTAAACCGGTTGTTTCGGATGCCGGATAACTCCCATGAAGCTTATGTGATATCCAGTTATTTGGATACGGTACTCAGTCTTCCGTGGGACGCCATGCGGGAGGAGCCGTTTACCGTCGACGGGGCGGAGGAACAGCTGGAGAAGGATCACTATGGTCTGAAAAAGGTAAAAGAGCGCATTTTGGAAAATCTGGCAGTCCGCCAGTTTAACCCGAATGTGAAGGGGCAGATCCTCTGCTTTGTCGGGCCTCCGGGTATCGGAAAAACGTCTATCAGCCAGTCGATTGCCAAGGCGATACATCGGGACTTTGTCCGTATTTCGCTTGGCGGCGTGAACGATGAAGCGGATATCCGCGGCCACCGCAAAACCTATATCGGAGCCATGC
>CAKRVU010000254.1 GCA_934408835.1 uncultured Oscillospiraceae bacterium
TTTTTCGTAATCCGCCGACGTAAATCAGAAGCAACGACAGAACGGACAAAGCGACAACTGTGCCGGTAACAACAAGGTGCATCGCATTTTGAAAACCGTTTGGCATTCCTGCTTCGGTCAAAGGAAAGCTGGTATACGCCTATCCGTACCAGTTTGCTACAACAGTTTTTGATTGCAATACAGCTTACCGTACAGCAGACGATCCCGCAAGGGGCATACAACGATGCAAGCTGGTTCCACAGCATTCGAGACGGCGCGCTCTCTGCGGACAGATCACTGACCGCCTGAGCCATCCAATCGTAGCCGGGATAGGCAAGCGGCGCAAACAATACTGCCGCCGTATAGGACAGAAGGCTGACTACGCCGAGCAGTCCCAAATAATGAATGAGTGATTTTTTCATAATAGTCCCTTCGTTGTTTTGTGTTTTTGCCTTGTTTTGGTTCCCATAAAATCCCAATCCCGATAGATTCTGACTGCGCCGCTGCTGCTCTCCTGCCAGAAGTCTAAATCCAACTTTTTATGACTCCTGCAAAAACTACATTGCTCATCATCAAAAACGCCGACACCTTTGCATAATGCTTCAGACGCAGTGCCAGCAAGGTCATCACCTGATTCCCGCTACTCGCTTTGTATTTCCAAACAGGCAATTTTAGGTATCCTCCTCTTGGTTTACCCTTCTGTTATTGCTCGGAAATGCCGTCATTTCTCCCATTCGTTCCAGAGGAAACGGCGGGCATGCCAACGGTTTGACGGCGACGCTAATCAGTTTGACAGGGTTGTCATCCGCCGCAACGCGGTTAGAAGAAAAAATGCCGCAACGCCGACAGCGGTGAATGATCGCCCATTCGCCGCCCTTGCGAACCCAAACGGCTACCGGCTCCATCACGCCGTTGCACTTAGAAGCTCGGTCACCCGGACTGATGTCTACATGTAAACTGAAAAGACAACTTGGACAATGGTTGCGATGACTCGTGCCGGCGTTTTCGGGAACAACCAATGCTCCGCAATTTTTACAAACAAATGTATCGTTACAAGGACGCGTCTTGTAATCTCGTTTTTGATGTCGTTTGTGTTTATGTTCACAATTCATTTGATATTCCTCCTGAAGAAACATTTTTCGTTCTCCCGAGAGGAATGGCGAAAAGTATACTTGCCAACCTCTCGGTTAGCACACACTCTCCAGCGATAATAATTTTAGTTTCAAACAATGACTCCTATTCATACTGTTTCCTGTTTTTAACTATATCTATTGTGATTGTAATAGCTGTTTTGATTATATTCCTTTCATAAACCTTTGTCAATATATCCCTCGGTTTATGATATTTCATATATCCGAAACTAAAAAATCGTATTTTTACAGTATAATAAAAATGTTTTTATCTGAATTCTACCAATGAAATGGATCGTAAATTGAAAAGGAAGAAGTGATTTGAATGATATATAGGAAATCGTATTTATCACCACTTGGCACGATTTTGATGCAAAGCGACGGAAAACATCTAACCGGATTGTGGTTTGAAGGGTCAAAGGATTCGCTAAAGCACGCGGGCGATTTTAAGGAACTGGATTTGCCCGTGTTCAACGAAACGGCTAACTGGCTGAACCTCTATTTTACCGAAAAAAATCCAAACTTTACACCTAACTATAAAATAGAACATTTAACCCCATTCAGAAGCATGGTAATCGACATCATGGACAAAATCCCTTACGGTCAAGTGA
>CAKRVU010000255.1 GCA_934408835.1 uncultured Oscillospiraceae bacterium
ACCCCGGCTCAAAAATTCCCGCTCGTCCTTATATGCTCCTGCAAGATGAAGACATCAAGGTTATCGAAAACATGATTATTCAGCAAATCGTCGATAACACTTGAAGGAGATTTCAAATGTCCCTAGAACAGGCTCAACTGTACGTTATCCGTCTTCTTTTGCGGTACAAAGTTAAGATAGCGGTAAATGGTTCGCTCGCTCATTCCTGTTTCAAAAGCAAGCTGGTGGACCGTCTTTTCGCAGTTTTCGGCCATGTAGCGGCGTACCGCTTCGGGAGTCATCCTTGCCGGACAAGCGACATGGTTCCCTGCAAAACGTTTCCAGATACGTTTGTCAACGTCGAGACCAAGAGTCCTTGCGACCCACTTTAAATCCTCGTTCGGCAAATCTTCGACTGTAAGGGAATCCCAGACGTTCATCTGTAATTCAAATATAGCTCAAAATGCACAAAAACACAACAACGCAAAAAAGGAAGTGAAAATGAGGAGCAGAAGACTTCAAACATGTACAAACTCTTTACTTGTACTCGACGAATGTTTAGCCCAAACAAAAAAGGATAGAGAAATACTCTCTATCCTTGGGAAAATCATGTCTAGCACTAGTGATAAACTCGATGAAGAAATCAAAGACTCCAAGCGTTTTTGTTTAAGATTCCTTGCTGGATTTCTCGCCTTTTGCGTCTTCGCCAGCATCGGTTTCAGATTCATCCTTTGGAACTGACATGCCGTCTATTTCTTTCAAGAGTTCGTCGGCGGCATCAAGGTGTTCTTTAATCTCTTCGTCTTCTTTCTCCTCGACAATGTTCACCATCTGTTTCCTGATGAAATTCAGGTATTTGAAAGGGAGAACAAATGAAAATACAAACGCAACAAAAGTTACACCAACAAGGAAACCGGCGTTCTCCGGTGTACGAACATCAAAAAAGGATATTGCAGAATAAGCTACTACTGGTAAAAGCATGAATATAATTCTCCATACTTCCACACTCATTTCGTTATTTGTTTTAATGGCTTTCCTTTTAAGTTCCTTTGCGCAAGTCTCAAACATGCTACAGTCGAACATCTGCGTAAGGACGGCAAGAATTGCAAAGGACACGGAAGACATAATGCTCAAATACGTGAGAGCACCGTCCATTGATTCAAAGACGATATTAAAATGTTCTTGCCGTGAAACCATGAATCCCAACGCAATGCCAAGTATCGCAACAAAAGAGTGCTTGGCGTCAGGCGGTATTTTATTCAGAAGGCCAATCATGATTTACGCTAAGCTCCTTAAACCAATTTGTCAATTCCGCAAAAGCTTCTTTCTTGTAAACAAAAGATCCGTACTTTTCAAATCTAATTTTTTTTGTGCGATAGAAACCGTCATTCTTGATTTTTTCTCCCTGGCTTGTTTCAGCAACAACAGAAAACATTCCGTCATCAGAATCAAACACGGTTTCTCCTCGTTTCCCAAAAGAAAGGAACGAACTAAACATCTCCCTGATATTCCTTTCTGGAGTGAATTTAAGTTCAACTTTTACAGCTCCGTTTTTATTCTCTTCTCTGCTTTCGGAAGTACAAAAATCAAGTTTACGCATGTCGGAATTTTGAATGGCGTTTCGAACAGACTTTGGCTGAGCAAAGCCATTCAAACGTATATACTTGATTCCATGATTATCGATGGCCTCTTGAATAGCACGGGAATTCTTTGGAAC
>CAKRVU010000256.1 GCA_934408835.1 uncultured Oscillospiraceae bacterium
CCCTTAACACAAAATTTAGAGGCTATCGCTTTCCATCTAGACGCGATAGCCTCATTTTTAATGTATTCATTTTTTATTGTTTCTTGTCACTATTAAACAGAACAACGGATTCTTTGATACTGTATCATTTGCTCCTTCGGCTGACCACGTCTACATCATATTCTGGACGTCAAGAATTTCTACTACCCATACTTGTATTTCAACACAAACGGCAATTTCGTTCCCTTATCGTCCTTCTATCAAAACGGAAATTTTATCCTTCACTTTAGTTAAATTACTGCAAGTCAAAACAGGAATCAGACGATTGATATCCTCTATGCTCATATTCCACCAC
The DNA here is from genome assembly GCA_934408835.1 of uncultured Oscillospiraceae bacterium. Lineage (GTDB taxonomy): Bacteria > Bacillota > Clostridia > Oscillospirales > Ruminococcaceae > CAKRVU01. Next base: position 335 of record CAKRVU010000256.1, read on the forward strand.
TGCAATTTGAGCAACATCTGTATCAATTCATCATCAAATCTTTTCCGCACCTCTTTAGCCGGATTGCCAACTACAATGGTATATAATGGAACATCGCTTCCCACAACGCTATTCATTCCAATAATCGCACCATCCCCAATATGAACGCCTGGCAAAACAGTGACATTTTGACCTATCCAAACATCATTGCCAACAACAGTATCTCCCTTAAATGGCATTTCACAAAGAGGCGGAGTTTCCTGTTCCCACCCTTCTAAAATATAAAAAGGGAAAGTAGATACCCCGTTCATTTGATGATTCGCACCATTCATCACAAAATTAACGCCAGACGCAATCTGACAAAACTTCCCTATAATCAATCTGTCCCCATAAAAATCATAATGATGGCTCACATGACTCTCAAAATCCACATCGCTAAAGTAAGTAAAATCACCTACAATAATATTCGGATTTTGCACCGTAGGTCTAACATAAGTTACCGTATCAAATCCCGGCACAGGAAATACCTGATCCGGATTCGGTTTTATCTTATTTTCCATATAAGTGATATCTCCAAATGAAAAGTTTTGTAATATCGGAGACTTGCCTCCTTATCCTTTTTCTACAGATGAGATGAGTTGCTCCAAAAATAATGGGTAAGTGGTTTAGCAATCAGATAAAAAAGAAAAGCATTGAGAGGAATGGTGACTAGATTTTTAAAGGCGCGCACAGGAAGAAGCGCCCAAATGCCGTAACCGTATAACAGGGCCACCCAAAAGGTGTTTAAGATAAAGTTGATTAAAATCCCTACTAAGGCAAAAGCAACAAGTACTCGGCAAAATCGAATCGATTTCCGATAAAGGACAAGTCCATATAAAAAACCGCCTAGCATAGCACTGAGCGTAAAACCGGGGAAAAAAACACCGGACGGAAAAAGAAGAAAACTCAATAAATCGCTGATGCCGCCGCACAACGCCGCCATAACAGGACCATACCAAGCGCCAAGCAGCCCCATTGCCAAAAACCCAAAACTCAATTGTATCGAATTGCCAAGAGGCAAATGAAACATTCCCAGCATGACGCACATCGCAGTCAGCATAGCGCAAACAGATAAACTGCGAACACTTTTCATCTCCAAGAAAGAATTTTCTATCTGTTTCAAAAACCAATGCATAAAAACTTCCCCTTATCTTCGGCGGACATCCATCCGCCCAAAACAAGGAGAAGCCCTGGATTGCAGCGGCAACGGGATCAACACACCTACCGCGGAATTTTCCTTCGTTTCGACTACCATTCCCCATTAGTCGAACACTTAACGCAGGTGCGTCTGCTTTGCCGAATTCATAGTTTAGTGAATTTCTACTCC
>CAKRVU010000257.1 GCA_934408835.1 uncultured Oscillospiraceae bacterium
GCCAACACTCGAACATCCATATCCGATTTATCCATAGCGGTCATGTAGTCTATAATGCAGCTACATATCCCATCTAAGAATAATCCGCCCGTTGGAATTTGAAGAATTCGCATTGTTTTTTACCTTTCTTTGATTCATATCACATATTTTCACCCTGTATTTCAGAGCTGATACTACACTGAATAATTCCTGTCATACCATCTTTGGGGTGATAAATTCTGTCCTTAAATCCACAATTGTATGCCACTGTTTGCACAAACAATTCCACTGTTAGCCATAAATTTTTATATTATTTTTGCCCCATAAGTTCATTCACTAATTTTTCAAGTTCTTCATTGAACCTTATATTATTACTGCTCATTCCATGACCCATCCCAGCAACAATCTGATCATAATCGGTTATAATTTTTCCAAGCGTCTCAATATCTTCCACCGGAATAATTGTTCCCATTCTCCTAGAGACATTTCGAGCAAACTCTACCTGATGATCATTTACATGCTCATTAAACTGATGTTGTCTTGGAACTACAATAGGAGTTTTTCCAATCTGTAACGGCATAATAAAACTAGCTGGTCCACCATGGGTAATCACAATACGGGCATCTGCTACATTCTTAACCATCTGCTGATATGGAATTAATTTGCTCCACTGACAATATTTGGGCTCATATGTACTAAATCCAGTCTGAATAATCACCTCATCCTGAACTATCCCATCTCTTTTTAATTCATCTATTTTCTGAACCAATCTATTAAATGGCTGCTCATGTGTTCCTACTGTCACGAAAATCATTGCTTTCTCCTCTTAAAATATACTTCCAAGATTAATCGCTTTGGGATATACTTTTTTTTGTTCTTCCCATTGAACAATAAACTTGTCTGCAATTGGATATACCATTCTACCAGTCATAGTGGGTTTGTCAATGCGATCAAAAACTTCAATATAAATCAACTTTGCTCCCATCAATTTACCTAGATAAAAGAAGGGAACTGCAACTGCTGCACCAGAAGAAATAATCAACTCTGGTTTTTCTTTACGTAATACTTTCCATGCAATTCTAGTATTTTTTACAAGAGCTTTAATGCTACGATTTGTTGGATAATAACATGGATACATTTTTTCACCTTCTAGAATGCTCATTGCATCTTCTTTATCAAAAGTAACCCAAAAACGCTCCTTATCCTTCCAAAACGGCTTCAGCATATATAAATGTGTCAAATGTCCACCTGATGAACCTACCAAGCATACTTTCATTTTTATTTTTCCCACAGTCCTTTTTTATTTTATCAAATCGTACTTAAAAGTAATGCTTCGCCACCCCGTCTTCATTCAGGCGGATTAACGAAACTTACTCTGTCATTAGCCATGGAAAACGCGACAACGCGACGATTTTCCACATAACTAAATTTTATATTTAGAAGCCTTTGCTTATGCCAAGGCTTAATCATTTTTTACATTGATCCCTCCTTACACAACACTGTCTTCACAGTTTTGCATAAGATCTTGATGTCGAGTGCAGGACTCCACTCTTTTATATACTTTGTATCGAGTTCTACAACTTCCTCGAAGTCTGTGATATCACTTCGTCCGCTTACCTGCCACATACCAGTAATGCCTGGCTTAATCGCAAGTCTTGCGCGATGATGAATCTCATACTCAGAAACTTCGCC
>CAKRVU010000258.1 GCA_934408835.1 uncultured Oscillospiraceae bacterium
TCAGTACTAGGGAACCTTTTACTATTCCGCCTCCCAGCAGCCGATCTACCTCCTTCATTCCGGTAGAATAGCGCACCTCATCGTCTGCGTTGATTTCATTGATTGGACGAATTTTGCCAGGCTTTTTTTGTCCTGCACCGGTATGAAATCCAAGCGAGGTTTCTGTTACCGGTACGGTTTTCTCTATTGTATTCCAGCTTCCGCAGTTTTCACATTGTCCGCTCCATTTTGGCGACTGACTGCCGCATTCAGAGCAGACGTATATACAATTTCCTTTTGCCATAAACTTCCTCACTGCATTTGATAAAATGATAATATTCCGGTAAATATGGTGAATGCCACTTGCTTTTGATAGGTATCATCTGAAAGTTTTGCGGCTTCTTCCTGATTGGACAGGAATCCGCATTCCACCAGCACGGCGGGTGTCTGCGCGTTATTGATCAGGTAAACGCTTGACGTGATCGGCTTGATCACACGTGTGTTGTTTGGCTGAATTTGATCAATAAAGGATTGCTGGATACATTCGGCAAGTGGCTTACTCCACTCGTTATTTTTGCCGTAAAACATTTGAGCGCCCGAATAACGGCTTTGCTCAAACTTGTTTTGGTGAACGCTCACCATAATGGCGTTTGGATTTTCATTGGCGATTTTCAGACGATTCAAAATATCCGAACGCTTTTTATCCTTTAAGCTTTTGGCGCTCTCATCGTAAATGGATACGTCTTCGGTTCTGGTCATAATGACATCAAAGCCCGCCGCGCGAAGCATATCCGCAAGAGACAGGGCAATACTTAAATTGATATCCTTTTCTACTACGCCGTTTGCCGTGGCGCCGCCGTCTTCGCCGCCGTGTCCCGCGTCGATGACTACCTGCCTTTGCGGTACGACTGAAGCGGAAGTCGGGGCAATCTGTCCGTTTTGCTGAATAAACCAGATACATCCAATCACTGTTAAGATCAACAGCAGCATGATAGCCGGTATCCACCATCTTTTCCCGTTCACAGGCATACCCCCACTTTTTTTCATGTTTCAATAATGGGTATGCAGAATTTTGAAGTTTTAGAAGTTATTCCGGTGTAGATTTCCCGTAAAGCTGTCGCCAAATTTCATACAGACCACGTAACGTTAAAGATTTATCAACATAATCAATGACGTCGGTATTCTGGTGAATCAATCCGGCAAGACCGCCTGTAGCAATCACTTGAATCGGACAGCCGAGTTCACGTTTCATTTGAGTAATCGTATAAACAGAGGCGCCGACAAAACCGCAAATAGCACCTGCTTGCATGCTGGATACCGTATCTTTGGCAACCACTCGAGAAGGCGATGTGATTTCAACCCTAGGCAACTTTGCCGCATTGTGATTGAGTGCTTCCATCGAAATTTGAATTCCCGGGAAAATGCAGCCACCCTCATAAGCGCCGTTTTCATTGACAACATCAAACGTTGTTGCCGTGCCGTAGTCTACAACGATCAGGCTGCCTCCATAGGCGCGGTGGGCGGCATATGCGTTAACAAGTCTGTCTGCACCCACCTCTTTGGGATTCGAGTAAAAATTTTCTATCGGAACCTCACAATTTTCTCCTATAATAAAAGGTTCAAGCGAAAGATATTTTCTCATCGCGTTTGAAACCGAGAACACGACCTGCGGTACTACTGACG
>CAKRVU010000259.1 GCA_934408835.1 uncultured Oscillospiraceae bacterium
ATTTGGGAATAAAATCTGCGACCGGTTTTGATAGACCGGTCGCTGAGCTGCAATTGTGTGTTATCAGGTTTTTAATGCTTCCATTGCAATTTTTGTGCGAGCTGTTCTTTGGTTTGAAAGCCCACCGCGGCGTCTATTTCCTTTCCGTCCCGAAAAAAGAGAAGCTTTGGGATACTCATCACCTGGTATTGCTCCGCAAGTCGCTGGTTTTCGTCTACGTTCACCTTGACGATGACAGCCTGGTCGCCCATGTCCTCTGCCAGTTCGTCTAATATTGGCGCCAGCATTTGACACGGACCGCACCAATCTGCATAAAAGTCCACTAATACCGGATGACGTTCCTTTAATACAACTTCTTCAAATTCATTTTGATTGATCTGTTTGACCTGCATCTTTTGTTGCTCCCTTCGCCGATATGTTCTGAATTCCAATACCTTTTTCAGAATGCGTTGTGTCTTTATGATACATAGCTTTCCCAGAAAGGAACAATCCATTCGAGGACAAGACGGATGGTTGGCTTGCAATTGGTTTTTTTGGTTGAACATACCAATCACAAACAGTATGATAAGGCGGATGTATTACAGTATGTATTTTAGCGCTGTTTTATGCGGCTCTGTTCCAGACAGCGCTTTCTCAGGGTTTTGGTTGATTTTGAAAGCGGCGCAGATGGGTTTGATCGAATTTTTGAGCAGTCGGGGCGACAGCTATTTTTTGCCTGTCTCAAGACGATTGACAACCTGCAAAAAAACGGGTATAATGCCAACAGACTATGGGAGGTGTTGTGAAATGGAGCGAAAAGGGCAGAAAATCTTATGTGTTTTACTGGCGGCGGCGCTGGTTGTCTCATGCTCTTATCTGATTTATGACAAATGTTTCGATCATAAGGAACGTCAAAAGGTGACGTTGGGCGTTGAGAATCTGGAAAGCAACCTGGAGCTGTTTGAGGGGAAACGGGTTGGTTTGATTACGAACGCGACAGGGGTGGACTCCAATTTTGAAAGCACGATTGATATTTTGAATGACGCAGTAGAATTGACGGCATTGTTTGCGCCTGAGCATGGAATTCGTGGCGCTGCGGACGCCGGTGACACTGTCGAAAACGGAATAGATTCGAAGACCGGGCTTCCGATTTACAGTTTGTACGGTGATACCAAGCAGCCAACACCGGAGATGCTTGAGAATGTCGATATTCTCGTTTATGACATTCAGGACGTTGGGGCGCGGTTTTATACTTATATCAGTACCATGTATTATGGGATGAAGGCGGCTGCGGAGAAGGGAATCCCGTTTGTGGTTCTGGATCGCCCGAATCCGGTATCGGGAAATCAGGTGCAGGGTTGTGTGCTGGAACCGGATTTTGAAAGTTTTGTGGGGATTACCGAAATTCCACAGCGGTATGGTCTTACCTGCGGTGAGCTGGCGGGATATATGAATGCTGAGGACGCGATTGGATGCGATTTGCAGGTAATTCAGATGGAAAACTGGGAGAGGGATATGTACTATGAGGATACAGGCCTTCCCTGTTGGGTGATGCCGTCTCCCAATTTGCCGACGCCGGATACTGCCGTTGTTTATTCTGGAACCTGTTTGTTTGAAGGGACCAACGTTTCAGAAGGGCGTGGGACGACTCGACCGT
>CAKRVU010000260.1 GCA_934408835.1 uncultured Oscillospiraceae bacterium
GCTGCAGCGGGAGTGCGCTTTCCGTTACGTGTTTGAAGCATATAGAGTTTGCCATTTTCAATGGTGAACTCCATATCCTGCATATCGTGATAATGGTTTTCCAGTGTTTTGCAAATTTCAACAAATTGGTCATACACTTCAGGCATTACCTGTTTGAGTTGATCGATGGACTGCGGTGTGCGGATTCCAGCGACAACGTCTTCACCTTGTGCGTTCATTAAGAATTCGCCGAACAATTTGTTTTCACCGGTTGCAGCGTTTCGGGTAAATGCAACGCCTGTTCCGGAGGTTTCGCCCATATTTCCGAATACCATCATCTGTACGTTTACAGCAGTACCCCAGGAGGACGGAATGTCATTCATTCTTCTGTAGTAGATGGCGCGGGGGTTATCCCAGGAGCGGAATACAGCTTTGACTGCTTCTAACAGTTGCTCTTTGGGATCGACTGGGAAGTCAACGCCTTTTTCTTGTTTATAGTAAGCCTTAAAACGAACGACCATTTCTTTTAAGTCCTGTGCGTCCAGTTCAGTATCCAGCTTAACGCCTTTGGCTTCTTTCATCTCATCGATGATTCCCTCAAAATTCTTTTTGGGAAGCTCCATTACAACGTCAGAAAACATTTGGATGAAGCGACGATAAGAGTCATAGGCAAAGCGTTCATTGTTGGTCAGTTTTGCAAAGCCTTCCACAACGGTATCGTTGAGACCCAGATTGAGGATGGTGTCCATCATGCCCGGCATGGAAGCGCGTGCTCCGGAGCGCACCGAGACGAGAAGCGGGTTCTGTGGATCGCCGAATTTTTTTCCTGCGAAGTTTTCCAGTTCGGTAAGATGCTCGAAAATTTCTGCAACAATTTCATCCGATATGGTCTTGCCGTCCTCGTAGTATTGGGTGCAGGCCTCAGTAGAAACGGTGAAGCCTTGTGGAACGGGCATTCCCAAGCTGGTCATTTCCGCCAGATTGGCTCCTTTTCCGCCCAGAAGCTCACGCATGGTTGCATTTCCTTCCCGAAAGGAATAAACGTATTTTTTGCTCACTGGTTTTTACCTCCATATGTAAAGAATAATATGGGCAAGAAACAACACGTGCTGTTATTTCTTACACTATTTTTATTATAACAGAGAAGCATTGATATGAAAAGAGGTTTTAAAAAGCAAAAACATGAATTTTTCTTAAATACTATTGGAACAGGTGTTGATTTTAGATGTAATGTCGGAGTTTTGGGAAAAAGTTACCGAAAACTTAGGGGAAAATCGATTGAAGAAGATGAGTAGAAAGTGAAATTTTGAAGGAAGTATCTTTATGGGGACAAAACTTCTTTGTGTTTCAATTCGTCTTTTGTGCCCCGTTTATTTTAATATAAAAAATTTTATTACGCAGTCATGCCAATTGAATTTTGTTTTTGATATGCAATTTTCTGGCATTAAGTATAGATTGCAACAAAAAGACCACTACACGCATAAAGTGTAGTGGTCTTTTGGGTTTTGAGGCTACAGAGTTGGTTTAAATCCTATACGGCATGGTTTTTCTGTGTAGTCGTCAATTTTCAATTTTGTAGTTGGAGATGACTTGAGAGAGGTGGCTGATAACACCAGATTGTTCCGGGGCATTGATGTTGTCAGAAGGCGTTTC
>CAKRVU010000261.1 GCA_934408835.1 uncultured Oscillospiraceae bacterium
GAATGATAGAAAAAACTGGAGGAATTTGAGTATGCGGTGCCCGTTTTGTCATGGAATTGATAGTAAAGTGGTGGATTCCCGCTCTACAATAGATCAGATAAAAATCCGGCGTCGCCGGGAATGTCTGCACTGCGGGGGACGGTTTACAACTTATGAAATGATTGAAAGCACTCCGCTGGTTGTTGTAAAAAAAGATCATTCTAGACAGATATTTGATCCGGATAAACTGTTAAATCGTCTTTTGCGAGCCTGCGGGAAACGTCCTGTTTCCCTTTCTATTCTAGAGCAGGCGGTGGTTCAAATTGAAGCAGAATTACGTAATTCTTTTGTTCACGAGGTTTCTTCGGATAGAATTGCGGAATTGGCTATGCAAAAGCTGAAGGATATTGATATTGTAGCGTATATTCGGTTTGTCTCTGTTTATCGCGAATTTTGCTCTATTGATGAATTCATGGAGGAACTCTGTCGATTAACATGACGATTAAAAGATATACAGAGGAAACGGCTTTTCCGTTGTTTTAATATGATCGGCTATCGAAATGATACGGTTCAGCGACGCAGAGGCTTCTGAAAAATCCTGGTGTGCCAATAGATCGGAGAGACTTGCCATTTGGCGACTGATTTCCTCCAGTTCCCCATGGCGGACAAACAGACATAGATAAGGTTCTTTTTCGTTCCAATCGGTTTCCAGGACACCGATTTCTTCTGTTGCAGTTTGATAATCCTGTCGGTCAATTGCCTGTTTTGCCAGTTCCGCCTGATCGATTGTCTGCGAACAGCTGTGATCAATATAAACAAGAGTGCTGATTCCAATTCCAACCATGATGATTAAGAGCAGGCCTGAAATAATCAATCGTTTCATTATGATACCTCCCGCCTGGCCAAAAACACATTTTTATCAGAATCCATTGTCATCATAAAAACCTCCTCGATGCGGAGGTTTTCTTTTTGTAATTTAGAACAAATCCAACCGGCAGTTACTCCATATTGTTCCATATTTTCCAATATCATCTGGCCGTCGCTGATCATAACTAGGGGAGGAGCGGCAGCATTACCGTGAATTCCCACCATTTTGGGTGTAAGATTTTGCGATTCGAATTTTTTGAAAACATTGAGAGTCCCGTTGGTTTCAACAATAGCAAAATCTACTTCTGTAATATCAAAAACATCCTTTCCACGGAGCGCTTCCATTAAATCATCAATGGTGAATCGCAGCTTGTGAAGGGCGCGCTGGTCGATTTCCCCGTTTCGGATGACAACGATCGGGTTTCCAGCCAAAAATTTTCGAAATTTTTTGTTTTTCATTCCGACATTGGAAAGTATAATTTCAAAACACACCAATGTAAGAATGGGAATCGCTCCAAGGAGCATTGGGATATTGGTGTCCTCAATGGGAAGCACTGCCATATTTGAAAGCATCATGGTAATGACAAGTTCACCGGGCTGTAGTTCTCCAATCTGCCGTTTACCCATAATCCGCATTGAAAAAATAATCAGCAAATACAGCAGTATTGCCCGTAAAAGAATAATCAACATGGCGGATACCTCCCTTTCTTTTATTATGACAGACCAGCAAAAGCGTTATACCTTCTTTTGCGGGATTTCTTCTACTTGCGCAATAGATGAG
>CAKRVU010000262.1 GCA_934408835.1 uncultured Oscillospiraceae bacterium
TAATAATGTGCAAAGATAGATATTATCTGCTTATTAAGCTCAAAACGATCGGGTTTATTAATATGTTTTAACTCAAACGCACGGATATAGAAAATTATATTAAAAATCATCCAGACTTTAATTTGTTGAAAATATTGTAAAAAATGAAAATCTTTGCGTTTTCCATAAAACATAAGAATTAAGGGATGCTCCTTTAATGGGCATCCCTTTATAGTTGTTTCCACAAAGGTTCGTTCTGCCAGTTGGCAGGAAATCCCATGGCAGCAACATCTATGTTGGGATGTTGCTTCAAAAGAATTTTCAGTTGGCTACCAAAGTCGTTGCCAGGACACATGATGTTTTGAATGTACTGCAAGTAACAAAGTTGTGGGTAGAGTTTGTTTGCCTGTGGCACGGCGATAGAAATCCATTTGCCTTTGAGTTTTGTCGGAATCTGCGGTTTGATAGGATAAACCCTATTCCAAACACGAGAATGGTGAGCAAGGCAGTTGCGCAAAGCAACGGCACTCTTTATCCAACTCTCAAATATCTTATGCTGTGGCAAACAGAACTCCCTTGCGATAGCCTTTTTGAGCGCATTGTCTGAGAGGTTACAGAAGAGCTTCGAGAGCGTGCCGAAAGACGTAACCTCCAATGTTTTCCAAACAGGCGGAACATCTGGAGTGTCGTATTTTGCAAAGTGGTCGACAATGAAATCTTCTTTTGTGCGTGAAAGTTCCTGCATGACTTGTTTCAAGCAATTCTGGAAGATGTCTTGGTTTTGAAAATGAGAAGCATCGGTAAACCAAAATGCGCCATATCTCAAAGAGATGTGATGAATCATTTTCGTGCGTAGTCCAATCTCTAACGATTGAACGGCAGAAAAGAGGAGCAAACGCAAATAGCGGTCAAAATTATAGAGGTCGATGGCATTATCAAATTTGCTGTTAGGCTTGAAAATATGATTGACCTTATCTTTTTCCATAGGATGGAAATAGTTAGCCAATCGAAAATAGCTCACTCGTTTCAAGCACTCCAAAGCATTGTTTTCATCGCTGATAACAAGACCACGAGATTTGAGCATACTGATAATGTCAGCGTAGTCTAATGGTTGTTTTGTATAATTCATACCCATATAAAAAGCAAAAGTTCCACCCTGGTACGCTGATCAATGGGAAGCGTGGTGGAAACTGTCGCTGCAAAGATATGAAATTTATTTCTCTTTGCAAAATATTCGCAATGATTTTTCTTGTTGTTACCAAAATTCGCTACACCACACCGTTCACCTCGAAGATGCAGACATCACGGAGCTGGCGGATTTCGTTGGAGTCGAGAAGCTGATGGTGAAATAGTTGAGCCTCAAATCCGCAACTAAGCCCTTTCTGCGTCCTTCTTGCGTGTACACGTCCTCTCATTACTGAATTAGCAGAATAAAATCAAGGAATGACAATCAAGGTTTGATGCAGTATTGTATTTTTATACAATTACTACGTGCATGTTTGGTGCATAAAAGAGGAATATGGACATAGATTCAGATGCTTATTGAAGCAGCCCGAAATAGATGTCCAATTGTAGATTCTAACTTAAAAGTGTACCACCCCTAATAATTAAAAAGTATACCACCTAACCAT
>CAKRVU010000263.1 GCA_934408835.1 uncultured Oscillospiraceae bacterium
GAACTTTTTTTCGCTCGTAATATCTTTTGTTATAAACATATCGCATCGCCAACCTGCAATTGTCACAATACAATGCGTTTTTGATGCCTTTGAAGAGCTTATTGCATCTTCTACAAGGCTTAATATACATCTGTTGCATTGTTTGCCTCAGCTATTTTCAGTAATTTTTCGACCACCAGTTTTTCAACATAAATTGGTGGTTTTCTTCTGTTTGCTTCCCACTCTTCAATCGTTCTGCGTGGGATTTCGAGGACTTTTGCCATTTCTATTTGACTGAGTCCCGAAAGATGTCTTGCTTCTTTGATTGTCATATTTTTCTCCTTCCTATGATTTGATTCCGTTGCTGTCCGCATTACCTCGGGAATTGAGTCCCCGAGGTAATACAAGGATAAATTTAACATTCAATGTCATAAACCTTTGCGAAAGAGTCGCCATATTTTTCAAAATGTCTTTTTTCGTAAGCCGTGAAAAATTCTTGGGTTGTACAGGGAGACATTTCATTGTTCAATTCTTCGCAGATTTCATCGTCCATATAGGTTGTTGCCAGCTCAAAGTCAACGCCCTTATCGTTTTCGCTCAACACATAACCGTCAAGCATTGCGGCGTATGTGTCTTTGATTTCCATTCCGTCGGGGTCAAGTTCTTCGCCTTCGTTGTCAAAGTTGATTTCTCTAATTCTGAGAACATCAGCGGTTAATTTTCTTCCGACCTGCTTCGATGAGCAAGAATTTTTATTTTCGTCGAAAATTTTTCTTGCTTCTTCGGGAGTGTCAACCAGTGCGATTTTTTTGTAGTTTTCGCCTGCTCCGTTAGCATCGTTGTACATAACTTCGTCAACGATTTCATCGGGAGTGAGATAAGTTCCGTCTGTTTTAACTTCTTCATTTTTTTCGATTTCAACGATGTACTTTGTGTTTTTCATAGTTTTTTTCTCCTTTGATTGATTGAAATATTTTTTAGATAAGATCCTTTCCTTATCTTGATTATATGATACCACACAATGCGTGGTTTGTCAAGTGTTTTTTAAAAATATTTTTAGAAAAAGTAAATATTTTTAAATCGTTCCAGTTACTACAGATTTACTACAGACAATATTCTAAAAGTCCGAAAGTACCTTGCATAAGAAAACCTTTTTGATGATTCTAGTATGTACTGTGCTAAATCGGGTGATTTTCTCACTTGTTTAAGGTAAAGCATAAGTCATACTAACGCTCCAACCGAAACAGCAGATGGTATATGTTCAATTATCCACTCATATTCTTTTATATTGCTGTACAAAGCACCTAAATCAGACTGATTATCGCAAAGAATAATCTTTGTGTTGTATGAGCATAAGTCTTTATACATCTTTTTTACGCAGTCTAAAGCAGACTTAGAGCGGAGATATTTCTCGTACTTTGCCATAACAGCATTTGCGTATTCTACCAAAACTTCACATTGTGCAGTTACAAGATAATTAGTTTTCATATACATACTCCTTTCAGTCCTCGCAATAATATTCAATTGCTATTTGCTTTACTTGGTTAAAAATATTTAGGTTTTCAGGCTTAATTTTAAGATTATCAAAGGA
>CAKRVU010000264.1 GCA_934408835.1 uncultured Oscillospiraceae bacterium
GTGATGGAGTATGTGATGTAAATATCAGTAAATTATTGGAATTCCATCGAGGTCATAGAAAAATGGCAACATTAACGACTGTTCTGTTGGAGCAGGAAAAGGGAATTTTAACAATAGCGGAAGACAACAGTGTTCGATCTTTTAGAGAAAAGAAAAAAGTAGATAATTCACCCATCAATGCAGGATATATGGTATTGGAACCGGAAATCTTTGATTATATTGAAGGTGACAATACTGTCTTTGAAAGAGGACCATTAGAGACTTTGGCAAAAGAAGGACAATTGATGTCTTATGCACATAAAGGATATTGGCAGTGCATGGATACAAAAAGAGAAAAAGATATGTTAGAGAGTCTGTGGGCGCAAGGGAAGGCACCTTGGAAAAAATGGGAAAACTGATTTGGAGAGAAAAATGAAAAATACATTTGATATGCAGTTTTATAAAGGGAAAAAAGTATTTGTAACTGGGCATACCGGCTTTAAGGGATCATGGCTTTGTAAAATGTTAACGAATGCAGGTGCAGTAGTAACGGGATATTCGCTGCAGCCCCCGACAGCCCCATCACTGTTTGAAATCGCGCAAATAGAAAAAGACATTCATTCTGAAATAGGTGATATCAGGGATTATCATAGACTGAAGGCTGTATTTGATAAAGCACAACCGGAGATTGTGCTCCATCTTGCGGCACAGCCGATTGTGCGTGATAGTTATAAAAATCCTGCATACACATATGAAACAAACGTGATGGGAACGGTTAATATATTGGAGTGCGTGCGCAATAGTGATTGCGTGAAGTCTTTTTTGAATGTGACAACAGATAAAGTTTATTTGAATAAGGAATGGGAATGGGGATATCGTGAAAATGAAGAGTTGGATGGTTATGATCCGTATTCAAATTCCAAATCTTGTTCTGAATTGGTAACACATTCATATAAAAATAGTTTCTTTAATGATAGAGAAGTAGCAATATCTACCGCCCGTGCAGGTAATGTAATTGGTGGTGGAGATTTTGCAAATGACCGGATTATACCGGATTGTATAAGAGCTGCAGTAAAAGGAGAAGATATTATTGTAAGAAATCCGTTTTCAACCAGACCATATCAGCATGTCTTAGAACCATTATATGTTTATCTTATGATTGCAGCTATGCAATATGAAGATAGAAAGTATGCAGGATATTATAATGTCGGGCCAGACGATGTAGATTGTTTCCAAACAGGTGCGTTAGTAGATTTGTTTGTGAGTAAATGGGGAGAAGGGGTAAAGTGGGTAAATCGTTATGATGGAGGCCCACATGAAGCGAACTTCTTAAAATTGGATTGTTCTAAAATAAAAAATATCTTTGGCTGGAAGCCACGATGGAACCTTGAGAAAGCAATTGAAAAGGTTGTAGAGTGGAGCAAATGCTGGGTTTCCGAGGGAGATGTGCGTGTCTGCATGGATCAGGAAATTGAGCGCTTTTTAAGAACAGATAAAGATGAATATGATGTTTTAAGTACATCTAGTATATATGACAAAAATTACAATTATATAGAGCTAGAAAATGACGCAAAAA
>CAKRVU010000265.1 GCA_934408835.1 uncultured Oscillospiraceae bacterium
GTATATGACAGTGATTTCAATTCGCGAGGATTGATTGACCCGTAAATCACCTTTGTCATCAGGCGTTCCATATCGTGAATGTTGGATAGGACTTCGTTCAATTCATTTCGGCGCACCGTCTGTTCCAGCAGTGCCGCGACAGCATTTTGCCGAAGTGAAATCTGAGAAACCTGAATCAGCGGCTGCTCAATGGTTTTGCGCATCAGGCGTTTTCCCATCGCCGTTTTTGTGCGGTCAAGCACGTCGATCAAACTTCCCTTTTTTTCACCTGAAATCGTATGGAAAAGCTCCAAGTTGCGGCGTGCGGAAACATCCATACCCATAAACTGATGTTCATTATAGTAATGCAGGTGAACAATTCTGCAAACGCTTTCCTTCTGCGTCTGCCGCAAATATTGCAGCAAAACGCCCAAGCTGGCTAAAGCAAGCGGTGCTTTCGGTAAATCGCTTTCAGTAAAGTGATCCCCAAACTGTTCCAACGCTAGCTCCCTTGCGCGTTCCAGATCATATTCCTTTTCGTCTACCAGCTCTCCGGTACATCGCATTTGCTGACTCATATATTTTGCAATTTCCGTTAAATCGACAAACTCCATATTATACAGAATCTCAGACGGAGAAAATCGTTCAAACTCATTGATAATATCCAACACCAGGTTTTCCGACTCAATTTCCGTTGCATACACATCGCCTGTCGAAATATCAGCAAAACAAATTCCAAAAGAATGATCTCGACGATTGATACTGCAAATATAATTGTTTCGGGCATCGTCCAGCATACCGGATTCAGAAATAGTGCCGGGAGTAATAACGCGAACCACATCCCGCGAAACAAGCCCTTTTGCAGTGGCGGGATTTTCCAGTTGCTCGCAAATTGCAACCTTGTGCCCTTTTTCCACCAATTTCTTGATATAAGTATCCACGCTATGATATGGGATACCGCACATAGGGGCGCGCTCTTTTAGCCCGCAGTCCCTCCCGGTCAGAGTAAGCTCTAATTCTTTAGAAGCCAATATTGCATCGTCAAAAAATAGTTCATAAAAATCGCCTAACCGAAAAAACAGAAGATGTTTTTTATGATTTTCCTTGATTTGCATATACTGGTTCATCATCGGGGATAATTTGGCCATGTTACAGTACCACCCCTTAATGACAACCGGAACAGCTTTCACAGCTTCCGGTGCAGTTTTGCTCCTGCTCAGTCGAACAGGTTTGCGGGTCGCCTCCGTTGACGGCTACAGATAATATCTGTTTGATTTGATTCAACATGGTATTGATCTCTTCGCTCGCCTGCTCAAAGGCTTGCATATTTTGGTTTTGCATAATAGCCTGATAAAGCTGCTGAAGCTCCTGGTTTTTCCGGTTGATTTCTTCCTGATTCGGTTTTTGCGCAGAGGACGCCGCCTGAATTTGCAGCTTTACAAGGTGGAATTGACCAATTTGTTCTTGAAGTAAGGTATCCGCGTCATTCGCAGCCTTTGCCTTAACTAAGGTTTGATATTCTTCTGTTTTTTGAATTTCAGTTCCCAAGTTTCGCGCCATCTCAAT
>CAKRVU010000266.1 GCA_934408835.1 uncultured Oscillospiraceae bacterium
TTTGTTGCATTTCCAACAAATATATGATAGAATAATAACTATTATGATAAAATATGAAATCCACGAAAATGATGCGGGGCAGCGTCTAGACCGATATCTAGCCAAAGCATTTCCCGCAATCCCTACCTCTTTGCGATATAAACTAATTCGCAAAAAACGTATTAAACGAAACGAAAAGCGGTGCGCGCCACAGGACATGCTATCGGCAGGCGATTTATTGACGTTTTATGTTTCCGCCGATTTGTTGCAGCCTCCTAAAAAACCGGATATTTCCTCCTCATTACCTATTCCCATTGTTTATGAAGATAAAAATCTTCTGGTTCTCAATAAGCCGTGTGGGCTCAAATCGCAGCCGGACGTTTTGGGGGAAGATTCTGCTGTATCCCGTGCCCACGGGTATTTAATTGCGCATAAACAGTATTGTCCGAAATCGGAGCGCAGCTTTGCACCGGCGCTCTGCAACCGTCTTGACCGCAATACGCAAGGCTTGTTGCTGCTAGCTAAAAACGCCGCCGCTTTGCGAATATTGAACGAGAAAATCCGACATCGGGAAGTGCAAAAGCGCTATCATTGTTGGGTGGAAGGCGTGCCAAAACCGAGGCATGCGGTGCTGTCCGGCTGGTGGGAAAAGGATTCTCAACAGAATCGGGCGTCCGTCTCAGCTACCTTTCTGCCTGGCAGGAAGCCAGTGAAAACAGAGTACTGGCTCAAAAAAACAGAAGGAACTCAAAGCTATCTGGAAGTACTGCTACATACTGGACGCTACCATCAAATAAGAGCTCACCTTGCGTCAATCGGACATCCGTTGGTAGGCGACCGAAAATATGACGGACATGGGGTCGTGCCTTCGCCCCTTACCGCTTATGCCATCACTTTTGATTTTCAGACGGACGCCGGGCTTTTGGAATACCTGAATCAAACAACTATTTCGCTGGATGTGTCTGAATCGTGAATAAACACAGTAAAAACGAATAACAAAGGAATTCATTAGTGATAGAACAAAAATTTTGATATGTAGAGCAATATTAAGTAAGAAACTGGCTCCACTTGGAAAAAGACTCAGTTTATTGTTTGATACTTGTTTTTTACTGTTCATAAACGAGCTCATTAGAAGTTTCTCATCAGCTGTTCTCCATCTCACTCTTCCTCAAGCTGGCTCTTGATGTATTTCTCGATTTTCTTTGCGTTCTTGTCTGTCGTATTCACGACACTAAAACTTTCTATCATGATACTTATGTTTTAATTCCGGAAACTTTTCGCAGATCATTAGACTGCTCTTACCTTTTAGATACCCCATGAAGCTGGGAAACACTTACCTTTGGTGAAATTTTTACAAGCATGTGCACGTGAGCCGGACACACTTCTACTTCCACAATTTTTGCTTTCTTCCACTTGCAGAGCATTGTCAGGATCTTTCCTACTCTCCAGTTTTTTCCTTGCAAAACACTTTTTTCTGTATCTCGGCGCGAATACGATGTGGTATTTGCAATTCTGTTTCGTATGTGATAAACTATGTACATTATTCAGATTATTATTTTGGTTTT
>CAKRVU010000267.1 GCA_934408835.1 uncultured Oscillospiraceae bacterium
AACATTCGCATCTTCGCGTCCGCAACGGCAGACGGGCAAATTAGGACAATCCCATCGCCGCCAATACCGAAATGACGATCGGAAAGAGTTACTGCAAGCTGTTCCGGTAAAGGGATTTCCTGCTCCATACAATTAAAATAAATATAGTCATTCCCGCAGCCATGCATTTTGGTAAATCTCAGCGTCATAACATCCTCCTCATCCACCGAAACGTTCTTTACTAATATACCCTTGTAATATCCAAACTGTCTGTCAATCGTCCTGGAAATCTGCTCCATGAAAATGAGCAATCGGATTGATCGAACGTTCCGCATACCTGTCATTTTTGAAAAATGACAAAAACGAAAATATATTAATCGGATAGAATTTCCACTTACAGTCTTTATTAGACCACAAAAACAGCATTTTGTCAACACGGTTTTTGGAGTTTCCAAGTCTACAAAGCGGTATTTGCAAACAATCAGCCGTCAAAATATTTGTTCCAAGAAAACAACCAAGAGAAGAATATCTGCGTGCAAGAGACAGCAAATTCCATTTCATTTTTGATTCGTTCTGATAAATCCATGTAATTTTTTTCAAAAAGCAGGGAAAACTATCGTTGGAGGTGGAGCAGATATGAAACAAAATGATAATCCGCTGGAATATAATCGATCCGTTTCGGGATCCCATTCATTTACAGAAGAAAACGATGTACAAGATTATTTCAATTCGCTGCCGGAATATATCCAGGAAAATATCATGCAAAGCGGCGTTGAAATTCAATCGGTAAATCATTTAAAAGAGCTGGCAGAGCATTATACCGGCAACTGATTTCATTTTTTAAGCTGTTTGTTACCGCAAGATCCTTGTATTTTTAGCCGATAAATGATACAATACCAGTATCATAAAATATATGGAGCGTCTTGCAATGAGAATCAGAACCAAACAGTGGGCGCGCCCTGAATTACAGGCGTGCCACTATTTTATTCCTAATCCGACCAACTGTAAAAATCACTGGCAGCAGCTGTTTTCAAAAGAACAACCCATCCATCTGGATTTGGGCTGTGGTAAAGGAGTCCTGCTGGCAGAATTGGCATACCGTAACCCGGACGTCAATTTTATTGGCGTTGATATCAGCATGGATATGTTAGGCGTTGCACGCAGGAATATTCATCAGCGTTTTGGTGGAAAAACTCCTAAAAATTTGTTGCTTACTTCTATGAACATTGAATATTGTGCGGACGCATTCGGGAGGGACGACGGAGTTTCAAGAATTTATATTTATTTTTGTAACCCCTGGTCCAAAAACCGCCACAAAAAAAGAAGGCTGACCTATCCCACCCAGTTGCAACATTATCGAACCTTTCTGCCAACCAACGGAGAAATTTATTTTAGAACAGATGATGACGGATTGTTTGAAGATTCTCTAAACTATTTCAAAAAAAGCGGTTTTCCCATTCGCTTTTTCACCTACGATTTGCCGGAAGCTGGAAGCACATCAGAACAAAATATCTTATCGGAGCACGAATTGCGTTTCCGATCTCAAGGCGTCCCGATTAAAGCG
>CAKRVU010000268.1 GCA_934408835.1 uncultured Oscillospiraceae bacterium
TTGGAAAAGGCAATCCTGATTGGAATTATTCTGCCCCGCATGGTGCCGGACGGATTTTGTCAAGAAGCGAGGCAAAGGATGCCGTTGGGATGGATGAATTCCGTGAGGCCATGGAAGGCATATATTCTTCTTCTGTGATGGAATCTACAATCGACGAATCACCGATGGTGTATAAGCCGATGAATGAAATTATGGAAAATATCAAAGATACTGTTGATATTGTGAAAGTAATTAAACCGGTATACAATTTTAAAGCACATTAAGATACGTCGCCTGGAGAAATCCAGGCGGCGTTTTTGTCTGGTGATGCAGGATACTTTTTCCTTTTCTCCAAAAATCCAACATACTATTTTTGTAAAAAAACAAAAAAACAAAGAAAAGGAGTGTTAATAATGATTACAAACACAAGAATCGGACAGAAAGTATGGTTTTTAGAGCCATGGAGCAACTGCATCCACAGCGCAAAGATTATAGCACTTGGAGAAACAGAAGCCTCAGCACGAGACCCGAAGACATATCCGTATGCGGAAATCAAATGGGACGACGGGGGCAATAGCAACCGGCTGCTAAGGGATTTATACAGCTCACGCGAAGAGCTGCAAGCCGAATTAAAAAAAGCAGAGGAAAAGAAAATAGACGAAATCAAGTCTAAAATCAAAGATGTAAACGACCTGGTGGCATTTATGTATGACCACTGCGTAGCCAGCGCGGAAGAATACACGGACTGGATTGCGCGGAGGGCAGTGAAAGAAATCGCAAAAGAAATGCTCGGGTTAGAGCTGCAGGATTAAAGCTGTAAGAAGAGAAGGAGACCGGTGAATAGCTGGTTTCCTTTTTTTTGGGTAAAAAAAGAAAATGGAAAATGGCGGGCGAAGGGTATTGACGGCGCCGAAGGCGCCGTGATGAAATGTAATCGCAGACGGAAAACTGAGGTTTGTCATGTCCAATTGCATACTGCGTTTTACTGCCGGTGAAATTCGGCATGTTGTATATAAAATAAGCATTAAATTTAAATAAGGTGAGACTGGACTGTATCAATAAAGAACAGGATATCCCCGTTTAAAGTCTGGTTATGAGCGCGAAGCGCGAATTATCGTCAAAGAATGGAGAACCCATGGCCGATAACATCGTTTATGAGTCAAATATTTCAAGTCTCATACCACACGTAAATTCATGTTCCAATTCAAAGTCCGTCTGCTAATTCACAATATTCACAAAAATAAATGGATATGGTAAAATAAAAACAAGACAATTAGAATGGAGGGAAGAAAGTAATGAAGCATATAAAAGACATTTTCCCAGATAAAGACTTATCGCTTATTGATGATGAATATAACACATTTATGAAACAGAAGGAAAAATATATAAACAATCGTACAAACAGTAATTATTTTAGCTTAATGTTTGCTTATGAACAAATTGATGCCGATTTGAAAAGTATGCTAAGTGATGGCTATTTGTCCATGGATGAATTTCAATATATTAGAGCGGAACTAAAAAAAGG